>DASPGK010000208.1:0-3691 GCA_035620655.1 Candidatus Krumholzibacteriia bacterium | reverse complement strand
CTGCAAGTCTATCCCGCCCCCGAGATCACGGTGACGTTCGACCCCAACGTCTGCGTCCACTCCGGGGTATGCCTGGTCTCGCTCCCCGCCGTCTTCGACGTGCGGCGCGCGCGTTGGATCGACACCGATGCCGGGACCCCGGATCGCATCGCGCACGCGATCGACCGGTGCCCCTCGGGAGCGCTTCAGTACTACCGTAATAGAAGCCGGAATCCAATTGCCGCATCTAGAGTTAGGGCGTTTGTCGCCCTCAACGCCACGGCCCTTGCCCACGCGCGATCGGCGACCCCGCTCTGGGAGCGCTAAGAACGAGCCCATGAGTACGCCTCGACTCCCCGACGCAACCCACATCGGCTACGTGCACCTGCGCGTGCGCGACCTCGATCGAACGCTGGCGTTCTACCTCGACGTTCTGGGGCTGAAGATGGTCAGCGGCGGCGCGCATACCGCGACCCTTTCGGCCAACGGGCGCGGGCCCGGCCTGTTGGTCCTGACCGAAAAGAAAGACGCGCCCGGGCGACCGCCGCGCGCGACCGGGTTGTACCACGTCGCATTCCGCGTTCCCAACCGGCGCGCGCTCGCCATGACGATCGCGCACCTGCGCGAGACGCAGTGGCCGCTCGACGGCTTCGCCGACCACGACGTGAGCGAGGCCGTGTACCTGTCCGACCCGGAGGGCAACGGCATCGAAGTGTACGCGGACCGGCCGCGCGAGACGTGGCCCCTGCGCGGCGGTGTGGTCGAGATGGTGACGGTACCGCTCGACCTGGAGGGCCTCCTGCGCGAGCTCGCCGACTGGCCCGGGGCCTGGGAGGGCCTGGACCCCGCGACCGACGTCGGGCATATCCACCTGCGCGTGTCCGACCTGGATCGTACCGAGACCTTCTATTCCGGCGTGCTCGGCTTCGACGTGACGCAGCGATCGCTCCCGGGCGCTTTGTTTTTGTCGGCGGGCGGCTACCACCACCACATCGGCACCAACGTGTGGCACAGCGAGAACGGCGTGCGGCCGCCCGCGGACGCGCCGGGCTTGATCTCGTACAGCATCGTCGTGGCCGACCCGGTCTACCTGCCCACGCTGGAAGCGCGCCTGCGCGACGCGTCGGTACCCGTGCGCACCGACGACGACGGCGGCGTGCGCGCCGCCGACCCCGACGGCGTCTTCATCGAGCTCGTGACCGCCTAGCATGGCACGCCTTCGCGCAGGCTCACTGGCGAAACGCCATCGCGTCGTGGACGGCGCGCGCTTTCGACTGTCCGACCACGATCCCGCCGACACCGGATCGATCGCCAGCAAGGAGCGCGCGCAGAAGCTGCTCGCGCGCGGCATCCGGCGCCTGCGCGACGCGCAGGAGCGTCTCTACGCCCAGGACACCTGGGCCGTGCTCTTGGTCTTCCAGGCCATGGACGCCGCCGGCAAGGACGGCGCCATCGAGCACGTGATGTCGGGTGTCAATCCGCAGGGCTGCCAGGTGTTTTCGTTCAAGGCGCCCTCCGAGGAAGAGCTCGACCACGACTTCATGTGGCGCACGAGCAAGAACCTTCCGGAGCGCGGGCGCATCGGGATCTTCAACCGGTCGTACTACGAAGAAGTGCTGGTGGTGCGCGTCCACCCCGAGATCCTCCAGCGCCAGAAGCTGCCCCCCAAGCTCGTGACGCGCAATGTCTGGAAGCACCGCTTCGAGGACATGGTCGCGTTCGAGCGCTACCTCGCGCGCAACGGTGTCGTGGTGCTCAAGTTCTTCCTCCACGTGTCGAAGGAGGAGCAGCAGCGCCGTTTCCTGTCCCGTATCGACGAGCCCGCCAAGCAATGGAAGTTCTCGGGCGCCGACGTGCGCGAGCGCGGATTTTGGGACGACTACATGCGCGCGTACGACGACATGATCCGGCACACCGCGTCCGCGCACGCGCCGTGGTACGTAGTGCCGGCCGACAACAAGTGGTACACGCGGCTGGTGGTGGCGAGTGCCGTCATCGACGCGCTCGACGAGCTTCACCTGGCGTTCCCGCGCGTGGGCGCGGAAAAGAAGCGCGAGCTCGCCGAGGCCAAGCGCGCGCTCGAGAAGGAAGCCCTGCGCGGAGCGAAATCGCGCGGGCGGCGTAAGTAGGCGAAACGCCCGCCGGCGAAACGAAAGAGGAGCACCATGAATCGCACCGTGTTCGCGACCCTTGCCATCGCCTTGGCGCCGAGCGGCGCCTGGGCCGTGACACCCACCCCGCCGGTCGCCGCGAAGCGACCACACGTCACCGTCACGCACGGCGATTCGCTGCGCGACGACTACTACTGGCTGCGCGAAAAGACCAGCCCCGACGTACTGCGTTACCTGGAGGCGGAGAACGCCTATTGCGACGCGGTCATGGCGCCCACCATCGGGTTCCAGGACGCACTCTACAAGGAGATGCTGGCCCGCATCCAGGAGACCGACGTCGACGTGCCGTACCGGGACGGCGGCTACTTCTATTACACGCGCACCGAGGAGGGGAAGCAGTACCCGATCTTTTGCCGAAAGAAGGGGAGCCTGAACGCGCGTGAGGAAGTGACCCTCGATGTGAACGCGATGGCAGCGGGACACGAGTATTTCGGCGTCGACGCCTACGAGGTGAGCGACGACGGCAACCTGCTCGCGTTCAGCACCGATACCACCGGCTTTCGCCAGTACGACCTGTCCGTGAAGGACCTGCGCACGGGCGCGATCCTGCCCGACCGCGCGGAGCGCGTAACCACGGTGGCGTGGGGGGCGGACAACCGCACGTTGTTCTACGCCCAGGAAGACCCGGTGACGCAGCGCTGGCACCGCGTATACCGCTACGTGCTCGGGTCGAACACGCACGAACTCCTGTTCGACGAGACGGACGAACAGTACGATACGTGGGTGACGCGCACGCGCAGCGGCGCGTACGTCGTGATTGCGACCGGCAGCTCGACCACCAGCGAAGCGTGGGTAATCCGCGCCGACCGGCCGCTGGACGCGATGGCGTCGATCGCGCCGCGCCGCGAAGGGCACGAGTACTACCTCGACCACGCCGGCGAGCGATTCTTGATTCGCACCAACGACCGCGGACGCAATTTCCGGCTGGTGTCCTCCCCGGTCGCGCAGCCGGGAGAAAAGAACTGGAAGGAAGTCGTCGCGCACCGCGACGACGTGATGCTCGAGGACGTGGACGCGTTCGCCGGCCACACCGTTTTGGTGGAGCGCGAACAAGGCGTGCCGTACCTGCGCGTGATCGACGCCGCGTCCGGAAAGGCGCACCGCGTCGAGTTCCCGGAACCGGTATACGTCGTCGAGCCGAGCGACAACCACGAGTTCGAGACCACGGCCTTGCGATTCGTGTACGAGTCGATGGTGACACCCGAGTCGGTGTTCGACTACGACGTCAAGACGCGGGAGCGCACGCTGCTCAAACAGCGTCCGGTCCTGGGCGGCTATGACCCCGGGCGGTACCGCTGCGAGCGCGTCTACGCGCAAGCCGCCGACGGGACGCGAATCCCGATATCCCTCGTGTATCGCGGTCATGAGCGCCCGCGCAACCGACCGCTCTTGCTGCTCGGTTACGGGTCGTACGGATACGCGAGCGAGCCGTACTTCCAGTCCAACCGCCTGAGCCTGCTCGACCGCGGGGTCGTCTACGGTATCGCGCATATCCGCGGCGGCGGCGAGATGGGCAAGCGCTGGCACGACGGCGGGCGCAT
>DASPGK010000207.1:0-7166 GCA_035620655.1 Candidatus Krumholzibacteriia bacterium | reverse complement strand
CGCAAGTCGATCAAGACCAAACCCAAGGGTTTCCTACGCGGCGGCGACTTCAGCCCCAAGCAACTGGCCGAGGATCGCGAGGCGATCATCCAACTGTACAAGACCTATGGATTCCTGGACGCCACCGTGAACGAGCCCGAGCTCGAGTTCGCTTCCAACGGGAAGGACGTCGACATCTACTTCACGATCGGCGAGGGCCGGCAGTACTACGTGGGCGACATCGATTGGAAGGGTAACGAGCTCCTCCCGGACAGCGTGATCGCCGGGAACATCCGCTTCCGCAAGGGACAAGTGTTCAACGACATCGCGCTGACCCAGATGCAGTTCGACCTCGCCAACCTGTACGGCGATCGCGGCTATATCTACGCGACGGTCACACCGGTCAAGAAGGTGCGCGGCAACGTCATCGACCTCACGTTCGAGATCCAGCAGGGCAACCTGGCCCACGTGCGTGAGATTAACATCGCGGGCAACACCAAGACCTGGGAGGAAGTGATCCGGCGCGAATTGGTGCTCATGCCGGGCGACGTCTTCTCGAGCAACCGCCTGCGGCGCTCGCTGCGCGAGGTGTTCAACCTGGGCTTCTTCGCCGGGCCGCCGGAGCCGCAGGTGACGCAGGCCAACGACGAGGGGGACGTCGATCTGACCCTGCGGGTGGAAGAGAAGTCCGCGGGCCAGTTCCGCGTGGGGGCCGGCTTCTCGCAGCTCAACCGTGTCAGCGGGTTCATCGGCATCACCGAGCCCAACTTCCTGGGACGCGGCTATCGGGTCAGCGGCAACTGGGAGTTCTCGCGTTCACGCCAGGACGTCAGCCTGTCGTTCACGCAGCCGTGGGCGTTCGGGACCCCGACCGAGCTCTCGCTCTCGGTGTACGCCGCCAACCAGGACCGCGTGCAGCAGCAATTCTATTCGGACCGGCGCACGGGCTTCTCGATTCGCGTCGGGCGTCCCTTCCCGTGGCTCGACTACACGACGGTGTCGGTGCGCTACAGCCTGGAGGAAGTCGAGCTGGCCGACTTCACGTCCGGCTACAACGGCCCGCTGCGCTTCGAACAGTGGCCGCAGACCACGAGCGCGATCGGGGTGACGTTCTATCGCAACTCGACCGACAACCCGTTCCACCCCACCCTGGGGACGCGCACCACGCTCAACGCGCGCTGGACCGGTGCCGCGCTGGGCGGCGACGTCGACATCCAGCGCTATGAAATCGACATGTCGTGGTATCAGTCGCTGGTGTGGAAATTCGTCCTCGAGCTGCGCGAGAACCTGGGCGTGGTGGACGGGTACACGAGTTCGGTCGCGGTCCCGGACTACGAGCGCTTTCGCCTGGGCGGCAACCGCCGCTACGGGGTACGCGGGTACGACTTCTACGAGATCACGCCGCGCGGCAACGACACGTTCACCGGCGGTCTCTTCTACAGCATCACGGTGGCGCAGATCGAGTTCCCGATCGTGGCGCCGACCGTATACGGGCGCACGTTCTTGGATATGGGCGGCACGTGGAACAGCTTCGGCACGAGCGAGTGGGGCGACCTCTTCAAAGGCGCCGGGCTCGGGGTCGTCATCGAGCTTCCCATGATCGGGCTGTTCGGCTTTGACTACGCGTACGGGTTCGACCGCTTCGGGGGCGGTCGCTGGGAGCCGCATATTACCTTTGGTTCGTCTTTCTAGCGATGAAATGGACCTTGGAAGGAGAGTGCAACTGATGATGCGCAAGCTGGTTGTGATGTTAATCGGGGCCTTCTTGGTGGTCGGGGGCGCGGCTGTTTCGGCGCTTGCCCAGGAGGTCAAGATTGGGTACATTGACTCGATCAAAATCTTTGCAGAAAACAAGGAGACACAAGAAGCCGAACGCCTGTATCGTCAGGACGTCCAACAGTGGGAAGCCCAGAAGCAGCGCATGGAGCAGGAGCTCGCGCGCATGGGCGAAGAGCTGAACGCGCAGAGCCCCATGCTCTCGGAAGAGAAAAAGATGGAGCGCCGGCTCGAGATGAACCGCAAGATGGACGAGTATAAGCGTTTCATGGAAGAAACGTTCGGCGACAACGGACTGGCGGCGAAGCGCAACAAAGAGCTCACCCAGCCGATCGTCGACAAGATAAATAGAATTATCGAAGCGCTCGCGATCGAACTCAAGTACACCATGGTCTTCGACGTCGCGAACGCGAACATCGTATACGCGGACAAGAAGCTCGACATGACCGACCTCGTGCTGACGCGCTTAAACCAGCGGTAGTGACCGCTAGTCGGCGTTAGGCAGGTGCAGAATTTTTGGGTGCCCGTTCGTACAGGCTGTACGAGCTCGCTGAGCTCGTGGGCGGAACCGTCGATGGCGATGGCCAGACGGTGATCCGCGGTGTCGCTGGTATTCGCGAAGCGGAGCCCGGCGAGATCACGTTCATTGCCAATCCCAAGTACGAAGAATTCCTGGGTGTCACGCGCGCGTCCGCGGTCATCACCGGGCGCGCCCTGGCGGCCCCCAAGCCCGTGATCCGGATCGACAATCCCTACTACGCCTATCTCCAAGTCTTGAACCTGTTCGCCGCCGATGTCGCGGTCCGCTATCCGCGGGGCGTGCACGAGTCGGCGGTCGTGGACCCCAGCGCGAGCCTGGGGCAGAACGTCGCCGTGGGCCCGCTGTGCCACGTGGGGAAGAACGCGCGCGTCGGCGACAACACGACCCTGGTGAGCGGGGTGTTCGTGGGCGAGGCGGTTGAGATCGGGACCGACTGTTTGATCTATCCCTGCGTCACCATTCGCGAGGGGACGGTGGTCGGCAACCGAGTGATCCTGCAGCCGGGCGTGGTGCTGGGCGCCGACGGCTTCGGATACGCGAAGAACGGCTCGACCCACCACAAGGTGCCCCAGATCGGCCGCGTCGTGATCGAGGACGACGTCGAGCTGGGCGCCAACACCTGTGTCGATCGCGCCACCACGGGCGACACGCGCGTGCGCCGCGGGAGTAAGATCGACAACTTGGTTCAGATCGCGCACAACGTCGTCGTCGGCGAAGACAACGTCGTGGCCGCGCAGGCCGGCATCTCGGGCAGCAGCGAGCTCGGGAGCCATGTCGTACTGGGTGGTCAAGCGGGCCTGGCGGGGCATATCACGGTGGGCGACCACTCCATGGTGGCGGCCCAGGCCGGCGTGACCAAGGACGTACGACCGAGGACCGTCGTGTCCGGCTATCCGGCGCGCGAGCACACCCTCGCCAAGCGCCTGTGGGCCCATACCGCCCTGCTGCCCGACCTGTTCAAACGTGTAAAGGAGCTGGAGCGCCGCCTGCGCGAGCTCGAGGAAGGAGGCCGCCGTGGTCCGCCAACAGCGAACGATCGCTAAGGAGTTCGTAATCGAAGGCCTCGGCCTCCACACCGGCAACACGGTGAAGATGCGGGTCAAGCCGGCGCCCCCGGGGACCGGGATCAAATTCATTCGCGTCGACTTGAATCCGGCCGTCGAGATTCCGGCCGTGGTGACGAGCATCCCCGATGACGCGACGTCGTACCGCAACACCTCGATCTCCACCGGCCCGGCCCAGATCCATACCGTCGAGCACGTGCTCGCCACCGCCTACGGGCTCGGCATCGACAACCTCGTCATCGACATCGACGCCAACGAGCCGCCGGAACCCGCGAACGGGACCTACGCCTCGTACGTGCGTGCGTTCGAGCAGGCGGGGACCGTCAACCAAGGGGCGCCCGCGGACCTCTTCACCGTCGACCGCGCGGTGACCCTCAAGGAGAACGGAATCGAGATCCACGCCGTCCCCGCGGACGATTTTCGCGTGAGCTTCACCATCCAGTACGACAATCCCCAAATCGGCACGCAGTACGCGAGCTTCACCGTCTCACCCGACGTGTTCGAGAAGGAGATCGCGCCCGCGCGCACCTTCGTGATGTTCGACGACGTCGAGCGCCTGCGCGCCATGGGTCTCATCAAGGGCGGAAATCTCGGCAACGCGCTGGTGTTCACGCGCGACGGGGTCATGAACGAGGAGCAGTTGCGCTTCCCCGACGAGTGCGTGCGCCACAAGATCCTCGACTTGATCGGTGACCTCTCGCTCTTGGGGGCACCCATTCGCGGCCACGTGCACGCGGTTCGCTCCGGCCACGCCGCCAACGTGCGTTTCGTGCGCAAGCTCTGGGAGATCCACCAAGGGCGCAAACGCGCCGCGGGCGCCACCGAGACCGGTGTTTGGGATATCAATCTTATCCAGGAGATCATGCCGCACCGCTACCCGTTCCTCCTCGTGGATCGCATCGTCGAGCTCGAGGATCGCAAGCGCGTGGTCGGCATCAAGAACGTCACCATCAACGAACCGTTTTTCAACGGACATTTCCCGGGCCATCCCATCATGCCCGCCGTTCTCATCATCGAAGCGATGGCGCAGACCGGCGGGGTCATGTTGCTCAACACCGTCGACGACCCGAAGAGGTACCTGGTGTACTTCACGCGCGTCGACAAAGCCAAGTTTCGACGCCCCGTATTACCCGGCGATCAGCTTCGTTTCGAACTCGAGATGAAGTCGCTTCGGCGGGGTCTTTGTACGATGCAAGGTTACGCCTACGTCGACGGCAAGCTAGCGGCAGAGGCCGAACTATCTTCCGTCATCGTGGAGCGGTAACAAACACGAAGGGGGCACTTCGGTGCGCAGCTACAATCTGAAGAAGACCGAGATTCATCCGACCGCCGTCATACACCCGTGGGCGCGCATTGGGGAGGGGGTCAAGATCGGGCCCTACACCGTGATCGGCGAGAACGTCGAGATCGGCGACGAGTGCGAGATCGGGTCCAACGTGCTGATCGAGGGCGCCACCAAGATCGGCCGCAACAACAAATTTTTCCATGGGGCCAGCGTGGGTACCGCTCCCCAAGACCTGAAGTACCACGGCGAAACCACGTTCCTCACCATCGGCGACGACAACGTGTTTCGCGAGTTCGTCACCTTGAATCTGGCCACCGGCGAAGGCGAGTCGACCGTGATCGGCAGCCGCTGCCTCCTGATGGCGTACGTCCACGTGGCGCACAACTGCGTCATCGGCAGCGAGGTCATCCTGGCCAACGCGGTCAACCTGGCCGGCCACGTCAGCATCGACGACTTCGTGACCATCGGCGGCCTGACGCCCGTGCACCAGTTCGTGCGCATCGGCAAGTACGCGTTCATCGGCGGCGGGAGCCGGATCGAGCGCGACGTACCACCCTTCATCAAGCTGGCGGGGAATCCCCCCCAGATTTACGGGTTGAACTCGATCGGGCTCGAGCGCCGGGGCTTTGACGCCGAGCGGCGCTCGCAGATCAAATCGATCTACAAGCTCCTCTATAGAAGCGACCTCAACGTGACGCAGGTGCTGGAAGCGCTCGACGGCGACGACTGGGACGGCGCCGACGCGGCCGAGATGGCCCAGTTCCTGCGCCACTGCGAGCGCGGCATCACCAAGTAGCCGCGGTGGGACTGAAAGTCGGAGTCGTGGGCCCGGGTCGTCTGGGCCGTGCCCACGTCCGTGTGTTGCGCTCGCTGCCGGCGGTGGAGCGGGTGGCGTGCTTCGACACCGACCGCGAGCGGGCCCGCGCGGTAGCCGACGAGTTCGGCGCCCTCGCCTGCGATTCCCTGGGGGCCTTGTTCGACTCCGTCGACGCGGTGGTGGTGGTGACCACGACCTCTGCGCACGCCGAAGTCGCACTGGCCGCGATCGCGGCCGGCAAGGACGTCTTCGTCGAGAAACCGATCACAGGGACGCTCGCCGAAGGCGAGCAAGTGGTACGCGCCGCCCGAAAGTCGAATCGTATTCTCCAAGTGGGACATGTCGAGCGCTTCAACGGCGCCATCGAGGCGGTGCGCCCGCGCATCGGGACGCCGTTGTTCATCGAAGTCCACCGGCTGGCCCCGTTCACCATCCGCGGCGCCGACGTCTCGGTGGTGATGGATCTCATGATCCACGACCTCGACCTCTTGGGCCTGCTGGTGGGCGAACGGCCCGCGGACGTGCGCGCCAAAGGGGCGGCGATCATTACCGCCGAGCCCGACATCGTCAACGCGCGCCTCGAGTACGAAGGGGGCTGCGTGGCCAACGTGACGGCGAGCCGTGTCACCGCCGCGCCGATGCGAAAGGTGCGCGTCTTCTCCGCGGCCGGCTACTTCTCCATCGACCTGCTGGCCGGTGTCGCCACCCACTATCAGAAAGGCCCGCGTCTGGCGGAGCAGCTCGCGTCGTTGCGCGGCGGCGCATCGGTCGGGCTCGCGGATATGGTGCGCGTCGAGCAGCTCCGCGGCGACGGTGTGGAGCCGTTGGTCAAGGAGCTGGACGCGTTCTGCCAAGCGCTGGCGGCGCGCACGGCACCGCCGGTTACGGGGGAGGACGGCCTGGAAGCGATGCGGCTGGCCACCGTGATCCTCGACCGGGTCGGGTCGGCCCGCGTCTAGTCGCATGCCGGCGACGGGCGACATCGTGCTGTGCGCCGGAGAGCTCTCGGGCGACATGCACGCGGCGCACTTGGTGGCGGCGCTGCGCGCGCGCGGGGCCGGGCGCGTGGTGGGGATGGCGGGCACGCACTGCGGCGAAGCCGGCATGGACGTGCGCCACCACCACCGCGATTACGCCGTCATCGGATTCACGGGTGTCCTCTCGGGCCTCCCCAAGTTCTATCGACTAGAGCGTGCGATGAGGTCGCTCATCGATCGCGCGTCCCTCTTCATCGCCGTCGATTATCCCGGGCTCAACCTGCGCCTGTGCGAGTACGCCCGCAAGCGCGGCGTGCCGGTGCTCTATTACATCGCGCCGCAAGTGTGGGCGTGGGGCGCGGGCCGTGTCGCGCGCATGAAGCGGTGCGTCGACACGGTGGCGGTGGTGCTGCCGTTCGAGACCGAGATCTACCGAGAAGCGGGGATACCGGTCGAATTCGTCGGTCACCCCTTCGTGGTCGACCACGAACTGCCCCCGCCGCGACCCGAGGACGAGCGCGAATGGGTCGCCCTGCTCCCGGGGAGCCGCGAGTCCGAGGTTCGCCACATGCTCCCGCTCCTGGTCGCGACGGCGCGCGCGCTGGAGCGAATTCGTCCCGGCGCGCGCTTTGTCGTCGCGCAGAGTCCGGTGGTCGATGAGGAAATTTATCGCAGCGCGCTCGCGCGCGCGGGGGTCGACGTGCGGCTGGAGCGCGACGCGGTCGAG
>DASPGK010000206.1:0-3480 GCA_035620655.1 Candidatus Krumholzibacteriia bacterium | reverse complement strand
TCGCGGCCCGAACTTCGCCCCGGATGCGCTACAATTGTAGGCGACGCGTATAGGCGACGCGCGCAACCGCGCCGTCGCACCGCCCCTTCAGGTGGACCATGTTATTTTGGCCCGCGAGTGTTACCCCCCTGCTGCTCGCCGCCCACGCGGCGTTCATCCCCGTCACCGGTACGGTCCGCGACGCGGACAGCGGAATGCCGCTCGCCGCCGTGATCGTCTCGCTCGAGAATCTCCGGCAGACCATCCTCACCGATGAGCACGGGCGCTATTCGTTCGAAGCCCCGCCGGGGACCGAGCACGTTACCGTGCAGCGTTTCGGCTATGCGCCGCAAACCTTCGACGCCATCATCCCCGAGTCCGGCGCGCTCGAGATCAACGTGGCACTGCGGCGCGAACCGATCATGCTGCCTCCCATCGAGGTGCGCGCACCGGTAGCGATCCGCGGGCTCGACCAACCGGCTCGCTCGGTGGCGTTCCCGGATCGATCCGTCTCGCAGGCGGCAATGTACCAGCACCCGCTCTCGCCCGAGCCCGACGCGTTCCGCGCGCTGGGAGGCGGAGAAGTGGCGCTGGATCCGGAAGCGCCCAGCGGGCTCCACATTCGCGGCGGCGCCACCGACCAAGTCGGCTACCTGCTCGACGGCATCCCGGTCTTCAGTCCCTATCACTCCGGCGGCACCTTCAGCGCGTGGAACGCCGACGCGCTCTCGAGCGTCGATCTGCTCGCGGCTTCGCCGCTCCACGCCGCGCCCGACGCGCTCTCGGGCGTCGTGTCGGCCAACACGCGCGCGCCCGGCCGGCGCTTTCAAACCCGCGGGAGTGTCAGCGCGATGCAGGCGCGCGCCACCATCGACGGCCCCGTCGGACGCACGGGCGTCGGATATTTGGTGAGCGTCAGCTCGGCGTTCCCGGGGCTCGCCATCCACAAGGACGAACCGTCCCACTTGCGCGGCGACAATCTCGATTGGCTCGGCAAGATGGAGTCGCCGTTGCTCGGCGGCCGTATGCGACTAACCGGCTACCAGAGTCGAAATGAGATCGACGTGGCGGCGGTTGCGGAGCCGAGCGACACGGCCGCGGCCGACTTCACCCGCAGCACGCTGGGCTGGAACAGCCGGTCGCTGGGTGGCGAGTGGTCGCGCCCGCTCGGTGAACGCGCCGGGCTCCTCCTGCGCGCCTGGACCGCGACCGGGGACGCGAGTACCGCGTGGATCGGGCCGGATTCGCTCGAGCACCTCGCGTCGAGCCGGCGCGACGACGGTGCTGTTGCGATGATTGACCTCGCGGCACTCGGTGGCACGACGACGGTCGGCGGACGCCTCCAGGAAGTCGAGAGCGCCTACTCGCTTCGACCAACCGACGATGCGGAGCAAGCGCTCTCATTCCAGGGCGTCACGCCCATGTCGACCTTTTTTGTCGAGCACGAGCGCCCGTTGTCCGCGACCGTCGAAGTCGGCGCGTCGTTCGCGAATACCTTTGCGATGGGCGAGGTCTATTACAGCCCGAGCGGTCGCGTGAGTTGGCGCGCATCGCCCACGCTGCTCCTGACCGGTACCGCCGCGCGCCGGCAACAGTTCGGCCAGTCGCTGCGCAATCCCGAGTCCGTCGTGTCCAACGTGTTTCCCGTCGACTTGTACGTCGACGCGGGAAGCTCCGGGATCCCGGTGGCGACGAGCGATATCGGGATACTGGCGCTCGAGCACCGGCCCAAGGCCTGGTTGCGCTTGGGAGGGCAGGCGTACCTGCGCGATTTCGAATCACTCGCCTTGGTGGCGCCCAACACCGCCGAGCCGTACGCCACCGACGGGTTCGTCGTCGGCTCGGGTGCGTCGCACGGGGTCTCGCTCGAAGCCGGTGTGAGCCGCGAGCACTACGGGTTTCTGGCGAGCTACGCCTACCAGAGCGTCGAGTTTCGGTATCCCGCCGGCGACTACGCGCCCGGCTATGGATCGACGCACACCTTCCAAGCGGGCTTGGTGCTCTCGCCCTCGTCGAGCTACAGCGTCCGCCTCGGCTTCGAGGGTATCGTGGGACGGCGCACGACGGCGGCACTCGGCAGCGTCGAGTGGGAAGCCTGCAACATCCTGGACGGCGGTTGCGAGTTCGCGGGCAGCCAGTCCCGGTGGACCGAAGCCCTCGGGGCAACCGGGCTGCCGGCCTACTACCGGCTCGACCTCGGCGTCCGCAAGCAGTGGGACGTTTCGCTGGGCGGCCGCGACGGGCACCTCGCGGTGTTCGGAACCGCAACCAACCTCCTCGCGCGCATGAACGTGCTCACCGTGGCCGTCGACCCCGCGACGGGCCAGCGCAGCAATGTCGACATGATGCCTCCTTCCCCGCTCGTCGTTGGAATTGACTGGCGCTTCTAGAACGAGTGGCGTCACACGGCCCTCCGTTCGCGGGTTCCTAGGGCCGGGAGTCCCATGAGCCGGTCTTTTCACGACGACTTCGTCGAGCTCTTCGATGGACACTTCGAACGGTTGTTCCGGTATCTGGATCGCCTCTCCGGCGACCCGGATCTCGCGGCCGACATCGCGCAGGAGACGTTCATGAAGCTGCACCAGCGGGGGTCGCTCCCGGACGCACCCGGCGCGTGGCTCGTTTCCGTTGCGATGAACCTGTTTCGCAACGCGTACGCGACGCGCGAGCGGCGCAGCCGCTTGCTAAAGGTGGTGCCGGAGGCGGCCATGTACGCGGATCGATCAGTGCCGCCCGACCGCGGCGACGAATCGCGCGCCCTCGAAGCGCGCGTGCGGCGCGCACTGGATGGGATTCCCGAGCGCGAACGGCAGATGCTGCTCTTGCGCGCGGAAGGGTTCAGCTACCGGGAGATCGCCGAGGCGCTGAACCTGCAGGAAGCCAGCGTGGGAACGCTGCTGGCGCGGGCCAAGCGTGCCTTCAAGGAGATCTACGAGGACCGGGCCGATGCATCTTAGCGAAGAGAATATCCAGCGTTTCCTGCACGGCGAGCTCGACGCGCGTTCGCGGGAAGCGTTGTCGGCCCATGTCGCCGGGTGCGACCGCTGCGCTCGCCAATTGGCGGAAGCCGAGCGCGAAGAGCACGAGATCTTCGATCTGCTCGGCCGCCTGGATCACGAGCCCCCGCGCGTCGACGCGACGTCGATCGCACGCGGACGGGGCGCACTCGCGGTGTGGGGCCGCCGCGCCGCCGTCTTCGTGGCCGCGGCCGCGCTGGCCGGCGCCGCCTACGCCATTCCGGGCTCCCCGCTGCCGGCCGTCTTCGAGAAGGTCGCGCAGTGGATCGCGCGCGAGCCGTCGACACCGCAAAGCGGCGAGTCCGTGGACTCGCTCCGCGTGGCTTCCGGGATCGCGGTACCCGCGCGCGAACGCTTCGCCCTCGAGTTCGTCGCCGAGCAAACCCGTGGTGCCGTCGCCCTGTCGCTCACCGACGGGTCCAACGTGGCCGTGCGCGCGTTCGGCGACACCGTCACCTTCACCACCGACGCAGGACGCCTGACC
>DASPGK010000205.1:0-3957 GCA_035620655.1 Candidatus Krumholzibacteriia bacterium | reverse complement strand
CGTCGCTGGTGCGGGTCGCGCCCATCGTTGGTCCCGGGCGGGAGACTCTCTTCCGCCACGATGAAGTCGTCGGGGAACGCCCGCCGCAGCCCGTCGACGATGACCTTCTGCGAGGCGTGGTCGACCTTGGTAACGAAGTCGTTGCTGCCCTTTTCGTCGACGTCGGACTCGACCACGCGCGCATAGGACGCCATCACGATCTCGCCCGCGGCGCGCGCGACCGTCTTGGCAACTTCCAGCTCTCGGTGCAGATGGGTGGACACGTGAGGGAGTATTCTGCCAAATCGCCGCTCGCTTAGCGACCCTTTTGATCGCGTCGTCGGAAACGCCGGTCGATCATGTCGCGAAAAACACGCGCGGCGGGCGAAAGTGCGTCGTCGGCGCGGTACACCATGCCGATCTCCCGCTCGAAGCGGACCCCCGGCAGGGCGATGGCCTTGAGCGACTTGCTCCCCAATTCGGGCGCGACCACCGGACGCGGGAGTATGCTCACGCCCAACCCCGCCTGGGCCAGTCGCTTCATGGCCTCGGGGCTCGATATCTCCATGCGCGGTCGCAGCGTCTCCCCGTGCGCGGCGAAGACGGCGTCGATCATGCCGCGCGTCACGGCACCGGCTGGATAGGTGATCAGGTCCTGGCTCGCGAGGTCCTTGAGAGTCGCTCCCCGCCGCGACGCGAGCGGGTGGTCGGGGCGCGCCACCGGCACCAGCTCCTCGCGGTAGATCGGATTGACGACCAACCCGCGCTCGCTGATGGGGAGGGTGGCAATGGCAATCTCGATGCGGCGCGCGCGCAGCGCCTCCAGCAGACGCCGCGTCTCGGTCACCATGATCTCGATGCGCACACCGGCGTACTTCGTGTGGAACTCCAGGTAGACGTCGGGAAGGACGTACACGCTGGCGGCGTCGGTGTTGCCCAGGCGAAGGGTCCCGGTGGCGAGCTCCTTCATTCCCGACAGGTCCGCCTCGAGCGCGGAAAGCAGCCGAATCACTTCCTCGGCTCGGGCGGCCAGCGCCACCCCGGCTTCGGTCGGGACGAGCTGCCGACCCCGCCGCTGGAGTAGCTTCTGCCCCAGCTCCTCCTCGAGTTTCTTCAGTTGCAGGCTCACCGCCGGCTGGGTCACGAAGTGCTCGGCCGCGGCCGCGCCCACGCTGCCCAAGCGGACGGTCGACGCGAAGTATCGGAGCTGGCGTATTTCCATAAGAATTGCTAATGTAATTCATTATCAATTTAGTCTTTAGTTATGTCAAGCGCTCGGCTACCTTGGGGCGATCGACGGCGCGCCGCCGAGGCGCGAGATCGGGCCTTTGGGCCCACTGAGGCCCGACCCGGGCCGGGAGGAGATTCCAAACATGTCTACAAAACACACGATAAAGCCGGCAGCGGGCCGGGTCGGCGTCCTGCTCCCCGGCATGGGGGCGGTCGCCACGACGTTCATCGCGGGCGTGGAGGCGGTCAAGGCGGGCCTGGCCAAGCCGATCGGCTCGCTGACCCAGATGGGGACGATTCGCCTGGGCAAGCGCACGGACAACCGCACGCCCTTGGTCAAGGACCTGGTTCCGCTCGCCGGCCTTGAGCAACTGGTCTTCGCGGGGTGGGATCCGATTGCGGACAACGCCTACGAGGCGGCCAAGAAGGCCGGCGTGCTCGAAGAGAAGCTGGTCGACGCGTTGCGCCCGCGGCTGGAAGCGATCAAGCCCATGCCCGCCGTCTTCGACACGCGCTACGTGAAGAAGCTCGACGGCCCCAACGTCAAGAAGGGCAAGAACTGGATGGAACTGGCCGACCAGGTGCGCGCCGACATCCGCCGCTTCAAGGAAGAGAAGAAGCTCGACCGGGTCGTGATGATCTGGTGCGGGAGCACGGAGATCTATCTCGAGCAGAAGCCGGTCCACCAGTCCATCAAGGCCTTCGAAGCGGGGCTGGTCGCCAACGATCCCGACATCTCGCCCAGCATGATCTACGCATACGCGGCGCTCAAGGAGCGCGTGCCCTACGCCAATGGCGCCCCCAACCTCTCGGTCGACATGCCGGCCATGATCGAACTCGCGAAGGAGATGCGCGTGCCGATCTGCGGCAAAGACTTCAAGACCGGCCAGACCATGCTGAAAACCGTGCTCGCGCCCATGTTCAAGGCGCGCATGCTCGGTGTGGCCGGCTGGTACTCGACCAACATCCTCGGTAACCGCGACGGTGAAGTGCTGGACGATCCGGAGTCGTTCAAGACCAAGGAAGTGAGCAAGCTCGGCGTCCTGGAGCACATTTTGCAGCCGGAGCTCAATCCGGACCTCTACGGGAACATCTTCCACAAGGTCCGCATCAATTACTATCCGCCGCGCGGCGACAACAAAGAGGGCTGGGACAACATCGACATCTTCGGATGGCTGGGCTATCCGATGCAGATCAAAGTCGACTTCTTGTGCCGCGACTCCATCTTGGCCGCACCGCTCGTGCTCGACTTGGCGCTCTTCCTCGATTTCGCCGAGCGCGCCGGCATGTCCGGCATCCAGGAATGGCTGTCGTTCTACTTCAAGAGCCCGCAGACCGCGCCCGGCCTGTATCCGGAGCACGATCTGTTCATCCAGCTCATGAAGCTCAAGAACAACCTGCGCTACGTGATGGGTGAAGAGCTCATCACGCACCTGGGTCAAGAGTACTACGAGTAGACCCGCCGACGTGCCGGTGCTCGTCGTCGAACCGTGGACGGACGCGCGGTGGGACGCCTACGTGGCGTCCCACCCGCGTGCCACCGTTTATCACACGTCGGTCTGGATTCGGCTGGTGTGCGAAATCGGCCGCTATCCGTCGCTGTGCCTCGTCTGCGAACGCGACGGTCGCCCCACCGGCGTTCTGCCGCTGGTCGCGGTCGAAAGCCGGCTCACGGGAAACCGCATCTCGACGCTTCCCTTCTCCGATACGTGCTTCGCGCTCGCCGACGATGAAGAATCCGCGCGCGCCCTGGTGGAGGAAGCGCGCGCGCTGCGTGCGCGGCGGGGAGCTTCGTTTTACGAGATGCGGGGTGCGCCTGCGCTTCGTGAGGGTAGGGACTTCGATCCATCCGGGATCGCGCATAACACCCACTTTTCCAACTACGTGATCCCGCTCGCGGGTGACGCGGAGGCGGTACGCAAATCGTTCAGTAAGTCCGCCGTTCGTCAGACCATCACCAAGGGGGCGCGATTGGGGGTGTCGGTACGAGTTGGCGATTTGTCCGACTTGAATGTCTTCTATGGACTCTATCTGCGCCTGCGGCGTCGCCACGGCATCCCCCCGCAACCGTATGCGCTGTTCCAGCGCATCCTCGAGGAGATGGAATCGAACGGCTCGCCGAGCGCGACCCTGTACCTGGCCGAGCACGAGCGGGTGGCAATCGCGGGGCTCATCGTGTTTCGATACGGGGGCGTAACGTATGCGAAGTATGAAGGCGCGGACGAAAGACGGCGCGACTTGGTGCCCCTCTATCCCCTGCTCTGGAAGACCATCGAGGACGCGGTGAACGCCGGCGATCGCTTCTACGACTTCGGGCGCACCGCCGCCGACAACCCGGGCTTGAACGAGTTCAAGCAGCGCTGGGGAACCACCCGAGTCGATCTCCCCTACTACTTCGATCCGCCGCGCGAGGGCGTGAGTGTCGTGCGCAGCGATTCGCTCAAGTATCGCCTCTTCACGACCGCGTTTCGCCGCATGCCGGCGTCGTGGTCGGTCTTGATCGGCCGGCGCATCTTTCGGCATTTCGGTTGACGAAAACGAAAAGGGATCCTCGCGCCGAAGCGCGAGGATCCCCATTCCTGAAGACGATTCGAGGAACGCGTTGGTGCGCGGAGCTACTCTCGGTAGAGCGCCTTCACCGTCCCCCACGTCGCCTCTTGTGTCCCCACCGCGCATCCCGTGATCGACAGGGTCAGATCGCGGATGTCGCCATAGTGACCCGTGGTCGCGGTCGGGTTGCAGGCCGGG
>DASPGK010000204.1:0-7967 GCA_035620655.1 Candidatus Krumholzibacteriia bacterium | reverse complement strand
GGGGCACGTGGATCATGGCGCTGACCGGATTGATCCTCTGGTACCCAGTCGTCGCGACGAATTTCTTCCCCGTGTGGATCGTTCGCGTCGCGGAGGTCGTTCACTTCTACGAAGCGATTCTCGCGGTGTCGGCGATCGTCATCTGGCATTTCTTCTTCGTTATTTTTCTCCCCGCCGTGTATCCCATGAGCACGACGTGGATCGACGGCCGCATGCCCGAGAAGGAGTGGAAGGAGTTCCACGCGGGCGCGCCGGCCGAGCGCGGCGAGGACGGTGATCCCCAACCGAGCGGGGGCGCCACGAGTGAATCATAGCAAAACTGCGCACAAGGACGGGTTGCCCAGTTTTTTTGAGTGCGATTTGGAGCGGTCGATCGCGTATAATTAGGCGGTGCCGCGAAGAGAGGAGACACACATGGGACGTTCTTCAGTGGGCAAGCTCGCGCTAACGGTTGCGTGCGCGGCCTTCGTCATGGCGGGTGCCGCGAGTGCCGCCGATCACATATACGTGGGGGCGGCCAAGTGCGCGATGTGCCACAAGAAGCCCGAACAGGGCGAGCAGTACCTCAAGTGGCAGGAGAGCAAGCACGCGAAGGCGTACGCGACCCTTGCGACTCCCGAGGCCAAAGAGGTCGGCAAGAAGCTCGGCGTCGAGGACCCCCAGAAGGACGCCAAGTGCCTGAAGTGCCACGTGACCGGTTACGCCGCGGCTGCCGCGCTAAAGGGTCCAAAGTACGACGCGACCGAGGGCGTGGGCTGCGAGTCCTGCCACGGCGCCGGCAACGACTACGCGAAGAAGTCGGTCAAGGACGGCATCATGGCCGGCACCGTCGATCCGGCTTCGGTGGGGCTCTTGAAACCCGACCAGAAGACCTGCGAAGGCTGCCACAACGAGGAGAGCCCGTCGTTCAAGGGATTCGACTTCGAGAAGATGAAGGCGAAGATCGCACACCCGATTCCGGCCGAGCGCAAGGCCAAGTACAAGACACCGGCGGGCGGGTAACGCTCCTCCTGTCGATGGGATGAAAAATCGGGTCGGTTCGCGCCGCGAACCGACCCGATCTCTTTTGGCGCTCCCCGCCGCCGGCTACTTGTACCTGAACACCATCGAGTAGATGATGAGTGTAATCAGCACGAGTCCCACACCCAGGGCCGTGCCTCCCACCACCCGCACGCCGATCTCGTAGCGACGCGACAGTGCTCTCTTGACCAAGCGCTTGCGCAACTCGCCGGACCGCTTCATTTCCTCGTATTCCTCGGGGCGGTCGCGCATGTAATCCTCGAGGGGCACCAGCCCGGTGAAGACCACGGTGTCCATGGGAAACGCCTCGGGCCGCAGGTGGGTGTTGAAGAAATGGACAGTGAAGATGAAACCCACCGCCAGGAGTGCTTCGTCGCTGTGGATGATCGTCGCCACGTTGATCACCGCTCCGGGCAGGAACTTGGTGAAGAGCACCGGCAGCCACAGCATCAACCCGGACAGGCCGATGATGGCCACGCCCCAGAACACCGCCAGGTAGTCGAACTTCTCCCAGTAGGTCCAGCGTCCGTAGCGCGGACGCGGCCCCGCGTTGAAGAACCACTTCATGGTTCCTACGAAGTCCGACAGGTCCTTGCGATTGAACATCAGCGAGTCTTTGCCGAAGACGAGTTGCGTTAATTTGAGGCGGCGGTGGCGCTTGAAACGCACCAGCGACGCGACGTGGAACGCGAAGTAGCCGAACGTCATGACCGCCGCGCAGCGGTGGATGATGCCCGCGCCCTTCACACCTCCCAGCATATCCGCGATGAACGCCGCCCACGGCATCGAGGAAAACTTCAGCATCATGCCGGTGAGTGCCAGCGAGAGGAAGCTGACGATCACGAACAGGTGCGTGACGCGTTGGGGCAGCGTGAAGCGCCGGATGTAGTAGCGGGACTCTCCCCACGCCACCTCCTTGCGGTGCTCGAGCATGTGTCGGAACGATCGCGGCAGCCAGAGCAGGGTGTGCAGCCCGAAGAAACCGAACACGCCGATGAGCAAGAACGTCATCGCCCAGTACGAGTAGTACAGGAACGGATACTTGTCCGGATCGTGGTGGGTCGCGTGGGTGAGATACCCGGTGAAACGCTGGTTGGCGTCCTCGTGGCACTGCTGGCACGTCCCCACGATGTTGTGGGAGCCGACCGCGGAACTGGGATCGTCGACGTCCAAGATGGAGTGCGCCCCGTGGCAGTCGGAGCACTTGGCGGCGTCCAGGTAGCCGAGCCGGTAGGCCTTGCCGTGCATCGTCTCGAGATACGTCTCCGCCAGTTCGTGGTGGCAAGACCCGCATTGGTGCGTGACTTCCTGCACGAACGCATCCCCCTCGACCTCTCCGATGGTGTGAGACGAGTGGCACGTCGCGCAGGTGGGGAGCTTGCCGGGGTCCTGGTCGCCGGACGCGAAGTGCACGCTCTTGATGAAATCCTTGTAGATCCCCCGGTGACAGGTCGCGCACGTCGCCGGCAGATTATGGTGCGAAACCGACGAGCGCTCGTCGGTGTGCTTGAGCACCATGTGCGACGAATGGCAGTCGATGCACACCGCGCTCGGCAAGAGCCCCTTCTCCGTCAGTCCGCGCCCGTGGACGCTGTGCGAATAATCCGCCAGCGCATCCTGCTGGGAGAGCCCCTCGACCGCGCCGGCGGCGCCCTCGGCGCGGTGGCAATCGCCGCACAGCGCGGGGACCGACGCGCGATAGGTCGGTGACGACTCGTCGAGGTGCGGGAGCGCGCCGTGCCCGCCGTGACAGTCGGTGCAGTACGGCGCCTCGGCCACGCCCTTCGCGTGCGCCTGCCCGTGTCCGCTGACCGCGTACTCATCCGCGATCTTCGCGTGACAGTTCGAGCAGTCCACCAGCCCCGACGGTTCGCACGGACGGTGGCGCCGCGGATCCACGTCGGAATGGCACTTCACGCACGGAATATTGGTGTGCGCGGACGAGTCCAGCAGGTCCTTGTCGACCAACATCGACGTGGTGTCGGCGCCCGCGATCTTGAACACGTCGTGGCGCTCGTGGCACTTCATGCAGTCGCGGTCCGAAATGGTCACGGTCACCGCTTCCCGTCGTACCTTGTGCGGCACGTGGCAGTCGGTGCAGGCGGGAATGGCGCCCGGCGCCTTCTCCCACAACTCGCCGCGGATGACCTTGGTGTGGACATCCTCGATCCGGGTGTGGCACTTCATGCAAGTGGCGGTGATGTTGCGCGGCGAAATGGAGGCGCGCGGTTCGGTGTGCGGCAGGATCAAGTGCGCGCCGTGGCAGTCGGCGCACGCCGCCGTCACCATGAGTCCCTTCTTGAAGAGCCCCTCGCCGTGGATGCTCTCGCTGTAGTTCTCCAGGATGTTGTGCTCGGAGATCTGATAGGTGTTGGCCACCGGGGCGCCCTCGCGGTGGCACTGCCCGCACAGAAACGGGACCTTCATCTTGAACGCCGTGGAGCGCTCGTCCGAGGGGGCAAAGATGTCGTGGATGCCGTGGCAGTCCTTGCACGACGGCGCGTAGGGTTGCTTCCGGTTCAGCGCCTGGCCGTGGATGCTGGCGTCGAAGTCGAGTTGCTGGTCGCCGTGACAACCGCCGCAGTAGACCGGCTTGAGGTCCTCGGCATGCGGCAGATCGTCGGGATCGACGTCGGCGTGGCACTCGTTGCACGCCAGCCCGCCGTGTATCGATTTACCGAAGACGCCGCCGTCGACGAAGGGAACCTCGGGATCACCGCGGTCGGCGTGGCAGTCGAAACAGGTATCGTTGGCCGGATTGGCGGCGCCCGCGGGGGTAACGGCGACTAGAACGGTGACATACAGTAGTGCCAGAACGCGTGCGGCGCGCCGGAGCCGATCGTCGGGACAATGGGCCGGGTCAGGGTTGGGTTCCCGTGTGGCAATCATGACAGTTGGTGTCGCGCCAGTCCTCGCCGCCGTCCGGGTGGCTGAACTCGAGCCCCTCCTCCGTCACGGCCATCTGCATGTTTTCGCCGGCGCCCTGGCGGAGGATGGCGTGGCACGCCGTGCAATCGCGCGTGATGGTCCAACCGTCATCGCTCACCTTGTTGCCGTCGTGGCAGCGCATGCACCCGGGGAAGATGAAGTGCCCGATGTTGTCGGGGTACCCTTCCCAGCGCACCTTCATCTCCGGGAAGATATTCTGGGAGAACTGGTGCTGCGTCGCGAGCACGGCCTCGTCGATCGCCACCCGCTTCTCGGCCAGGATATCGGGGTAGTTCTGGAGATAGAAATCCGGGATCTTGGTCGCGATGGCACGGAACGCGTCGTCCTTCGTCTCGTACGGCGCCTGCATGGCCTCCACCGCCACGCGCTTGATCTCCGGCAGCGACGGGTCGATGGCGCCGGTGAGGATGGCGCGGTCGATGGCGTTGTCGGGCGAGTTGAATTTGTGGCTCGGCCGGTTGTGGCAGTCGATGCAATCCATCTTGCGAACCGTCGAGGCCGCCAGTTCCTCGGCCGAGAGCGGGCTGACCTGGTCCTGATAGACCGTGACGCGTCCGGTCGTGCGGTCGGTAACGCGCACCCACGGGATGTCCTGGCGGCGCTCGTCGCGCGCTACGTACTCGACCTGCACGCCGATGTTCATGTGCCAATGGATGCCGGCCGTCTGGCCCGTCTTGGGGTCACCGCCGCCGGTCTTGATCAGCAGATTGATCGGCCAGTGGGTGTTGGCCTCGTCGTACATGTAATGATTGTATTGGCGCTGCTGGGCCCCGAAGAACTTCTCCGGCCAGTGGCACTGCTCGCACGTCTCCTGCGCGGGGCGCAGGTTCTTGATGGGCGTCGGGATGGGGCGCGGGTACTTGTTGAACGCGGCCGCGTACACCTGATACGCGCCGGAAAGCTTGGACTTGGCGTACCACCCGGCGCCGGCGCCGACGTGACACTCCGCGCAGGAAACCCGCGCGTGCGGTGAGTTGGCGTACGCGGTGTGCTCGGGCTCCATCACCGTATGACACGTCGTGCCGCAGAACTCGACCGACTCCGTATAGTGGTATGCCTGGTAACCGCCGACGACGCTGATCAGCGTGAGCATGCCGAGACCGAGCACGAAGAAGAACAACGCGTTGCGATAGGTACGCTGATTGAGGTCGACTACGGGCCAGCGCAGCGCCGCAGTATCGAGCTGCTTTCGCACCCGCCGGCGCTTGCGCAGCGCCCCGACCGGGATCAGGATGACCCCCAAACCGAAGATGGGCGGGAGAACCAGATAGACGAATATCCCGATGTAAGGATTGGATTCGCCGACCGTGGCGATGAGAACCAGGAAGAACGCCAGTGTCACGCCGGTGACAAGCGCGATACCGGCCCCGACGATGGTGATGGGGTTGTTGAGCGACCTGGGAAGTTGAATTGGTTTCATCTTATGAGCAGTGGAGTCGGCCGGTCGGCACAGATTTGTAGTTTATTTCAGCAATCACGGCGTGGTGTCAAGCGCAATCCCCGGCCAGAAAACACGAAGCCGCGGGAGTGTGAAACTCCCGCGGCTGTTTCGCGCCGTCGGGTGGAAACTCCGGCGCGTCGCATTCATCGCGGCGGGGACGGCGGGGTCGCCTGGCCGGTTTGGCGCCGGGAAGCCACTCCGCGGCCCCGCGAATCCGTTATCTCGCCACCGGGTCCAAGAGACCCGAGATCTTGTCGATCAATCCCTCGAGGTCGAACGGCTTGTAGAGACACGCATCCGCCTTCGACCACGTCGACACGAACTCTTCGCGCATCGCGTTGTCGAGCTTGCGCGCCGTGATGAGCAGCACCTTGAAGGGCGCGAGCTCGCCGCGCGTCATCTCGTCCTTGAGGATGCGCGAGACCTCGTAGCCGTTCTTGGCGGGCAGCATCACGTCCAGGATCATGATGGCGTAGCGGCCGGTGCGGGCCTTGGTCAGCGCGGTGGCACCGTCGTACGCGACGTCGACCACGAAGCCCCTCATCTCCAGGCTGTACTTCACCGTGTCCACGATGTCCTGCTCGTCGTCGACGAGCAAAATGCGCAAGCTATCCATCTCTACTCCTCGTTCTCCACGTGCAACGTGGTCTCCATCGCCGGCAGCATCCCGACCGGCTCCCATGCCTCTTCGAACGCCTCCGCGTTCGCGGGCGTGGCTGCTTCTTCGGCAACACCGCCGCGCGCGATTTGCGCGCACGCGCGCCCCATGCGCGAGGCCGCCTTGTGGAAGGCCTGCGCGAAGGAGGTCGCGTCCTCGACGCGGCACCAGCCCGCGACGAACCCGCTCATTCCCCACGCGAACTCGTCGGCGCGGATGACCGGCTCGCCCAGCACCACCGACGGGCCGTCGTTGCCGCCCGCGAGCGGGACGATGGCGACGCCGAGATGGTCGTCGATCGGCCACAACAGGGCCTTGCGCGACGCGCACGTCGACGCGAGCGGGTCGACGCGGGGCGCTTCGGCCCAGCGCACGGCGAGATCCTCCCAACTTTCGGGCGACGCCTTGGCCAGCGCGACCACCGCCAGCTCGCGCCCCGCGCGCTGCCAGCGCCGCGCCGAATCGGCCGCGATGCGCAGGCGCGAGAGCGTGCGCGCGGTGGCTTCGTCTTCGGGAACGAATACACTCGCGACGGTTCCCTCGCCCAGACTGCTCTCGACCTTGAGCCACCCGTCGTGCGCCTCGGCGATGGCGCGCGAGATGTGGAGCCCCAGGTGGGTGCCGGAATCGCGCGCGGTCGCGAGGGACAACTCGCCCTCGTCGCTCGCGTGGTAGCGATCGAACAGGTGGGCGAGCACGTCGGGCGTCATTCCCAGACCGCGGTCTTCCACGTCGATGCGCGCCAGGCGCGGCTTGCCGACCACGTCCCACGGAACCAGGCGCATGTCGTCTTCCATCGCCTCGACCCCGGCCCGGGAGGCACGCACGGTCACGGCGGCGTCGCTCGGCGAGAAGCGCGCCGCGTTCCCCAGTAGATTCAGCAGCACGATCTCGGCGCCGTCCTGGTCGACGAATGCGCGCGCGCCGGCCTCCGCCACCTCGCACTCCAGGCGCGGACACTTGTGCGGATGCAGCGCGCGGTACTCGTCGACCACGCCCTCGACGAGTGCGCGCACCGATACCAGCGCGCGCGGCGCGGGGGCGGCACCGGCGTGCAGGCGCGAAACGTTGAGCACTCCGTCGACGAAGCGCGCGAGGCGTCGTGCGCTGCGATCGAACGCGCCCAGCATGCGGCGCTGCGAGTCCAGGAGCGGTGCAGAGGGATCCTTGAGTACGACGTCGAGCGCGCTGCGCATGGCCGAAAGCGGGTTCTTGATCTCGTGCGCGACCGCGGCCACGGCGTCGTCCGACCACAGCTCGCGCGCGAGGCGTTCGGTGGGCGACCGGAAGTGCAGCAAGGCCGCTGAACCCGGGAGCGGTTCGACGTCGACGACGATGTCGAGGTCGCGGCCGTCGCTCGCGTAGAGCGGGTGGGAGCGCACGGTCAGGCGCCGGCGCACCAGGTCGAGCACACTGGCGGTGACGGGCGAGCCGGTGTCACGGCCGTCGTCCTCGCTCGGCCCGAAGAGCCCCGCGTCCTGGGCGACGTCGAGGAATCGGATGGCCGAAGCGTTGGCGGCGTGCACGTCGCCGGCGGCATCGACGACCATGAGCGGGTCGCGCACGGCGTCGAAGATCTGGGAGTAGAGCGTCCGTTCGTCCATGACGGTTCGGTGGAATAGGCGGACCGGCCTTCGTGGGTGAAGGAGTCGCGCCGCGGCTTGAAAGCGCAAGCGACATGCCACGGCCGGCCGCAAGGCCCCGGAAGCACCGGTAGCTTTAACCGCAGTATTGGGTTACGACGATGATCTCGTGCGATGGCGCAACCTCGACGCCGGTGGCGGCCGGACAGGAACCGCCCACATGGACGGATTCGGTGCGCCCCCGGGCTCGCGCTACGAGTCCTTGCGACGGTCGTTCGCGCGGCTGCGCCGGTCCCGGCGCGCGCGGCGGTCGGTG
>DASPGK010000203.1:0-3389 GCA_035620655.1 Candidatus Krumholzibacteriia bacterium | reverse complement strand
GACGGTAGCGGTGCGTTCCCTTGGCTCCAGTGGAGTACGGTCTGCTCTCTCGGCGGATCCCGCGAGTCCCCCTTGGTCGTGAAGTCGAACGAAGACTTCGTCGTCGCGTGGCGCGACGGGCGGCCGGGCGACATCTTCGCGCAGCGGATCGACGACGCGACCGGCTACTGGGGCATCGTAGTGCCGCCGGCGATCACGTCGGTGACGGATTCGCCCGGCGACGGCGGCGGAAACGTGGACATCGCGTGGAATGCGTGCGACCGAGACAACTTGACCACCGACGTGCGCGAGTACCACGTGTTTCGCTCGCTCGATCAATCGTCGTGGACGCAGGTGGCCACCGTCGATGCCACCGGGCTCGCGTCATACGCGCTCTCGAACGTTCCCACCACCGCGGACAACCTTACTCACTACTTCTATATCGACGCGGTCGGCGGCGGGCTCTTGCAGCATCATTTCCCGTCGCAGACGGGAAGCGGTGTGTCGATCGACGACCCGCCCAACATTCCGCTCTCGTTGAACGTCGAAAAGATCGGGAGTTGGTACTACCTCAACTGGGTGCCACCAAGTCCGTGCGTGGGCGGGGCCGTGTGCGATGTGGTGGGCTACCGGGTATACCGGCGGGTGATGGGTGGGCCGGCAGCGCTTTCACCGACGGACGATTGGACGCTGATCGGAGAATCGCAGAACCCGCAGTTCACCGATCAGACCGTGTCGCCCGGTGAGCCCCAGGAGTGGGCCGTCTCCGCGCTCGACGCCGGGGGACGCGAGGGCGCGATGACGGCTGCGTTCCGAATCGAGGACACGACGAGCGACGTCGGCGACGTACCCGCGCGCTTCGTGGTGGCACCCAACGTTCCCAACCCGTTCGGCCACAGCACCGAGCTCGTGTTCGCGCTCCCCGACGAGCGCGACGTGCGCGTCGACGTGTATGACGTCGCCGGTCGATTGGTGCACTCGCGGTCGCTGGGGCGACAGCCGTCGGGCTGGAACCGCGTGCAACTGCCGAGCGGTTCGCTCGCGAGCGGCGTGTACTTCTACCGCGTCACCGCCGGCCGCGACGTCTCGACGCGCAAAATGGTGGTGCGGCGGTGAGGCGCGATCGGGTGTCCCTACAATCGCGATTCACTTCAGTAGATTGATTTTCGTGCGCAGCTGGCCATCCGGCGCGCGCAAATCGGCCAGGTACACGCCCGACGCCACCGGCTGCCCGCGGTGGTCGACGCCGTTCCATTGGAATGCGTGCGCGCCGGCGCGCAGCGATCCTTCGTGCACGGTCGCGACGTAGCTCCCGTCGACCGCGTAGATCTTGAGCGAGACGCGCCCGCTCTGCGCCAAGTCGAACGCGAGCGTGGTGCTCGGGTTGAACGGATTGGGATAGGCGGGCCGCAGCACGGTGCGCGTCGAGCGCGGTGCGGTGTCGATGCGCGTCGGCGTCGGCCCGCGGTCGAGCAACACGATGTTCCCGATGCCCGCGAACTTCCCGGAGAGAATCTTCCTCTGGGAGGGCCCGGGATTGGGCGTGTTCGTCGCGATCACTTCGATCAAGTCGGCCTTGGTGAGCGGTAGCATCGCGCCGGTACGATTTACCGGCCCGCCGCCTTGAATCAACACGTCCATCTCGTAGCCCAAGTCGATCCACATCGACCACGGCTCGTCGGGAGTCGCGAGCTCTTGGTAGCCGACGCCGATCGGCCAGTCGCGAAGCTCCGCGAACGCCACGCCCGGGTCGGAATGCATGAAGTCCGCCACCACCTGCCCGCCGTTCTTGAGAAGCACGCGAAACTCGGGCGTCTGGACCGGGCCGGGGTTTGCTTCCAAGCTCACGACCGTTCCGTTCGAGCCCATCGAGATCGCCATGCGCTGGACCGGCCCCGGATCCATCGCTCGCTGGCTCAAGAAGGCCCAGTCGGTCTGTCCTTGGGACGCGCTCGGCGGTCCCAGCGGCGCCCACTCGATTCCGAATTGATCGGGCGGTATCCCCGCGGGAAGGAGGCAGGGCTCGATGTCGACGCCGTCGGTGCCGCTCGCGTCGATATCGTGGAGAACCAGCCCGCCGTGGCATCGCTTCGCGTACGCGGTGCCCTGCACCGCGAACTCCGCTTCGCCCACATACGACGGCAGCCCGAAACCGTTGACCTCCGCGCTGACGCGCGCCTCGCCGCCGGTTGCCAGCAGATTCGTCCGATCGATGATGGCGAAGAACCGGTGCCGCTTCGTCGCGTTCGAGTGCATCTTGATCGTGGTTCCGGTCACGATTCCCACACCCGGCAGATCGACCGCGACCGGCGACGCGTACCCGAGCACGAGGGCGAGGGTCTCGTTGTCTTCCACTCCGGTCTCGATCGGCCAATAGATCGACGCGACCGTGAACGGGCCGATGATGCAGGGATTGATCCCCATCAGATTCCCGGACGCGTCGAAGACTTCCACGCGCGCGTCGGGTGAGCCCGATCCACTGAAGTCGGGCGTCACGCTCCAACCGGAACCCGTGTAAACCGACGTCACTCTCCCGACTTGGCCCTGGCCGCCGGTCAACAACTCGGCAGTGATGGAGAGCACGTCCTGATCGCCGGTGACGAAGCCATCCTTGAGGTCCCAGATGAGGTCGTCGCGCGATTGCGAGGGATGCATGTCGACTTGGAGTCCGCCCGCCGCGGACGGGCCGACCGATACGTCCATCCCGCGGTGGTGGGACAGCGTCGTGCGACGGTCGGCGACGATCGGAGGCGCGAATACGCTGACGATCGTCGCTCCGCCCGTGCCGCGGTGCATGCGCCCGAATTGCTGCTGCGCGATGTCGTCGATCGCCACGGTGTAGGGGGGCAGTGTGGGCGGAATGGTCACGAGCACGTCGATGCTCGAGACGTAGGGGAGCCCGGTTCCGCCCTCGGGGACCATGCGCAACTCGTCGCCGGTGGCGATCGGACCGCCGGCGATCGAGAATGTCACGTCCGTGCTCCATCGCAGGTGGAAGCCGTTCGAAATCGGAAACGCCGCCGCGGCGGGCAGCGGAAACGGATCGGGCAGCGGCGCCTTGACGCCCTCGAGGTCGGCCACGAACGACGCGGGGAAGCCTGTGGCATTCACGTCTCCGCCGATCCCGTCGAAGGTCGCGACCGGCGCGCCATCGTTCCAGATCTCCGCGCGGTAGCTCGACGCACCCATCGAGCTGAAATCCGGATCGACCAGGACGCCGGCTGCGCCGCGCGCGACGCGGACGCACGGATCGATGCCCGCAGGTCCGCGCACGACCAAGTCCAACTCGCCGCCGACCGGAAAGCTCGCGGCTTCGTCCATGAATCCGATCAGCCCGCCGCTTGCACCGCCCATTTGCGCGCTACAGCCGTCGTTGGTCGAAAACGAGAGGTTGCCGACGTAGAGACGGT
>DASPGK010000202.1:0-3262 GCA_035620655.1 Candidatus Krumholzibacteriia bacterium | reverse complement strand
GGCAAGCCCTCCGACGTCACCTGGTTCACCGGGCCCAGTGCGATCCCCATCCCGTGCGTGAACGTGAGTCTCTCGTTGATAAACGTGCGCGTGGGGAGCGAGGCCGCGTTCAGCTCGCGCGGCGAGAGCATCACTTGGCGGTAGCGCCCGTCGATCCAGTAGCGGTCGTCGTCGACGGAGCGAAAATCGTAGTAGGTTCGGATCTCCTGCAGCTGTCCGAACGTCTGCAGCAAAGGATCGCGGTCCCACAGGCGCACGTTATCGATCGTGGCCGAGTTGGCGCGAATGTCCTCTTCGGTGAGGCCCGCTTCGCCCGTGAGCTCGCGGGTGACGACACTGTCCAGGCCCCAGGCTTCGCGCGTGGCGGCGATGTGACGAATCAGCTGCGGCGTTTCTTTCGACAGTTCATTGGGCGATACGACGAGTCGATGAACGATCGACGGATAGATCGTGACGCCGAGCAACGACACGCCGATGTAGAGCCCCACCGCGATCAGAGTCGCGTGCGCGAGGCGCGGACCGCGAGCGCCCCACAGCACCAGTCCCGCCCCCACCACCGCGGCCAGCGCCGCCAGCCGCAGACCCATCAAAGTGCCGTGCAAATCGGCGTAGCTCGCGCCCACGAGCGGGCCGGTGGTGGAATACAGGAGCCCCGGAATGCGCACGAAGTGCACGCGCAACGCCGTCAGGACCAGCAGTGTCGCGACCAGCACCGCGAGGTGCACGCGCGCCGCGCGCTCGACCGTCACGTGTCCGCGGCGAACGCTGACTTCCCCGCGCAGCACGTACAGGAGTGCGCTCGCCACCAATCCGAAAGTCGTGAGGACCGTGAGCAGTCGGATCACATCCGCGACCAGCGGCACCGTGAACACGTAGTAGCCCACGTCGCGCCCGAAGACCGGGTCGGTCGTGCCGAACGGAACCTGGCGGAGGAAGCGCAGCACGTCGAGCCAGGTGCCGGAGGCCGAAAGGCCCAGCAGCACCGCGATCGCAATTACCCCCGGGCGCGCCAGCCGCCGCACCAGTTGGGTCAGCTCGATGGGGCTGCCGGCGGTCAACTGGACCAGGCGAGGACCAATGACGGCCCCGCGCAGCGCGAGGCGCAGGTTCGCGTCCAGGAGCGCGAAGGCGACCGCCCCCACGCCGACACCGAGCAGCGTGCCCACGACGATCCGCATCCCGATCACGCGCTCGTATCCCAGGGCCTGGAACCAGAGCCACTCGGCGGCAAACGTGACGAGCGCGGGCAGGATGAAGATGAGGACGAAGAGCAGCGCGATCACGACCACGCGGCGATTCCGCGGGCGTCCAGGGCGCAACACTCGGGGGCGAGCGGTCATGCCTCGCACGTTACCACAAATGGCGGAATACCGCTCGTTCTGCTTCACGTCCCAATCTGTGATCACTTTCGTCTCTAGTTCCTGCGTTATGGACAAGCGGTGGATCACCCACCGCCGAACCCGGAGGTTTGAAGATGAGATTTCATACTAAGCGCCGAATCGCGACCGCCGCGTGGGTCATCGCAGCGGTCTCGACTGCCTTCAACGCCCGCGCGACCGAAGTCGTCGATCAGGAGAATCTCCCCGGCGCGACCCTCGTTTACTCGAACTGCGGTATCGGACCCGGAAGCATCTCGCAGGGATTCACCCCGACCATGTCGCCCTTGATTGCGGTCGAGATCATGATGCCGCCTTCGCCGCCGGCGGGCGCGCTGACCGTTCGCATCCGGCAGGGTGGCGCCGACGGCCCCATCGTCGGCGAGACCACCGCGCCGAACGAGGCCGGGTGGAACCGGTACGACTTCGCCGGTGGCGTGGTCGTCTTGCCCGAGCAGCTGTACGTGATCGAAGTAGTCGATCTCTTCCATCCGGCGGCCATCGTTTTGAACAATGCGGACACCTATGCGGGCGGCAACGCCTACGGCTGCACGGACAACCCGGTCTTGATACGGGACGTCGTCTTTCGGACCTACGCGGCAACGACGCTACCCACGCGTGAGGCGACGTGGGGGAAAGTAAAGGCGCTTTACCGGGAGTAGAGGGACCGACGCAATGATCGTCGGGAATAATTCCTAGTCGTCCCGTCGAAAACCGATGCGGCGTTTCTCCGGGATCGGATCGGGAGCCATCAGCTCACGGATCGCGTCGAAGACGACTCGAAACTGCGAGTCATACTTCTTCTCCAACTCCTCGAGCTTGCGGGCTAGATCGGCGTGCGAGACGAGCAGCCTTCGCAGATGCACAAACGCGCGCATGATCTCCACGTTGACTCGTACTGCACGCTCGCTGCGGAGTACGCTCGACAGCATCGCGACGCCCTGTTCGGTGAACGCGTAAGGCCGCCGACGCCGACCTCCCCGTCCGTTTGATATCACAATTTGTGATTTCAAACGTGTAACCTCCTGGGGCGAAAGCTGATACGCAAAGTCGATAGGGAACCGACCCGCGTTTCGCCGAACCGCTTGGACGAGGGCACCGGTGGTCACCCCGTACATCTCGGCGAGCACATAATCCAGTATCACCTTCTCGCCTCGAACGAACAGGATCGACTGCTCAACCGTACGGACAAGCGAACTCGAACCCTTGGAAGAACGTCTGGGCATGCGAAGTCTCCTCTCGGAACGGACGTTGCTTCGGGAGGAGACGAATGCCTTGGGAGGAAGAGAAACGGTAGCGGATCAGGTTGCCGGTTTCAACGGTCCTACCAGCCACGAAGCAAACGCGCCACCACCTCCCTCGCCTTCTCATAAATCGCCGGATCGCTGCTCGCCCGCGGCCCCGCGACGTTGAGCGTCTCTCCTTGGAGGCCGTCGAGCCACCCTCCAATCGCCGCCACCGCGTCCCCCATCGACATCGTCGACAGGTCCACGTGCAAGACCGCCTTCCCCATCTCGCGGGCCACCGACTCCGTCAACTTCGAGCCTCCGGCGAGCGCGTCTCCTAGAGGTCATACTAGCAAAGCGTCCCGCCTCGAGTTGAGGGACTTGCGCCGGAACGCGCGCCGCAATACACTCGTTAACCCGCTGGGGGACGATTTACACTCCAGCTGGCAACGGCCAGCGAGTGTGCCTGCCGAGACAAGGCGGCGAGGTAAACACCGCGACGAAAGGGTGAGAGCGATGTGCACGACCACAGTTCGTGGGGCAACGCAGTACTATCGAGAACCGGGGCGACGGGAGATGGCACGGCTCGTCGGAATGAGGCTGTGGGTACTTGCGAGTGTGGTGGTATTCGCGTCGGTGTTCGCGAGCCGGTTGGCGACC
>DASPGK010000201.1:0-8812 GCA_035620655.1 Candidatus Krumholzibacteriia bacterium | reverse complement strand
GCCAAGTTTGGCCGCCCGGCGCGCCTTCCCGCCCAATCGAGGGTCCATCGCAATGCAATTTGCGGTTCGGTAGGGGAAAACCCGGCGTCTATTCGGCCGTTCGACGGTCCCGAGATGCCTTGGTTCTCCGCATGCCGACGCGGTCAGCCTGCGACGGGTAGATCCGGTCTACCATCGTGCAAGGTCTACGCCAGCGAGATGAGGTGGGAGGGATTGGCCGTGGTGAGCCGGGAACTAGAAGTAGCGCAGCGTAATGGTGCTCACACTTCCCGATTCGATCTCGAAGCGGGAACGAAGCGACTCTTCCACCCAGACGACGTAACCGCCGTCGGGGCGTGGTTCGACGACCACGATCGAGAACTCGTCGTGGGTCCTCGCGAGCCCGCGGGCCTTCTCGGATCCGAGGACGAAGAGGCCGGTGTCCCACGCGTCGCACAGCGTGGCCGTAGCGGAGACGACCGTGACGGACACGATCCCTTCCGCCGGCCATCCGGTGCGCGGATCGATGATGTGACCGTAGCGCTTTCCGGCGGCGTCGACGAATTGCTCGTAGCTGCCGGAGGTCGATATCGCTTCGTCGTGGAGGCGAATGGTGCCGAGGTGCGGGCGGCGGCCCGACGGGTCGCGGATGCCCACGCTCCAGCCTTTTTTGCCGGGTGCGTCGCCGAGTGCCACCATGTTGCCCGACAGATCGACGAGGGCATTGGTCGCGCCGGCCGCGCGCAGAATCGAAACCACGCGGTCGACGCCGTAGCCCTTCGCGATGCCGCCCAAGTCGATCTTCGTATCGGGATTCGTGAAGCGAACGGCTGCGCGTGCGGGGTCGAAGCGGAGTTTGTCGGGGCCGACACTCGCGAGCGCCTTCGTGATCTCGGCTTGCGTGGGAACGCGCCGCGTCCCGCCCAAGAATCCCCACAGGCGCACCACCGGCTCGACGGTGATGTCCATGGCACCGTCGGTGGCGCGCGTCACGCCTTGCGCGAGGGCGAGGACGCTCGCGACGTCGGGATGCACGACAACCTCGCGCGCGCCCGCCTCACGATTGATGCGCGCGACCTCGCTGGTCTGTGTCCAGTTGCTCATGAGGGAGTCGACGCGGTGGAGCGTGAGCAGGCTTCGGTACGCGAGGTCGGCCACAGCGGTCGAATCGGCGGTCACGAGCGTGACCGTGGCCCACGTGCCCATGGTCTGGGTGCGAAAGGGAATCGCGCGCGGTGACGGGGTAGGAGCGGACGCCGCCGCGGCAGCCACGACGAGTGCGAGCAACCAACCGGGGACCATGGCGCGAAGTCTATTGGCGCACGCCGACGGCGTCAATCGCCAGCTCCGCCGTTGCGGACGTTCGCTCGGGGCGTCTCTCGGCGCGGCGTTCGATTGCGAACGAAAGAAAATGTGCGACTCCCAACACCATGACCACCGCGCCCGCGGTGAACACCCAGCGCAGTGCGAGGAGATCCATCATGAAGCCGCCCAAGAGTGCGCCCGCCAGCATGCCGAGGCTGTGCGCGACCGTCATCAGCGCCATGACACTCGCCATGGCGTCGGAGCGGCTGCCCTTCTGCGCCGCGAGCGCCATCAGCGCGGGCATGCAGATGCCGCCGCCGGCACCGAAACAGACCGAGGCCAGAATGAACGCGCGCTGGCTGTCGGCCCACTGAAAACCGAGGATGCCGCACGCGGCCATTAGTCCGCCCGCGACAACGAGCAGCTTCTTGCTCGCGCGGTCGGCGAGGAGCCCCATCGGCATGTTGAGCGTTCCGCCGCTCGCGATGCCGAGCGTGATGATGAGCCCGATCGACGCGCTCGAGAGCGACAACTTGAAGGAGGCGTAGAGGGGAACGAAGGCCCAGATGATGCCGACGCACACCACGTATGCGAAGCGAAACGCGAACAAACCCGCGAGTCCGCGATCGCGCAGGAGGTCGAGCCACGCGTGGGGCTGCTTCGCGATGCGGAGCACGGGTTCGCTGGAGGCCGGCGGCAGCATGGCCGCGCACACCGCGAAGCCGGTCAGTGCCAGCAGTCCCATGATCCAGAAGGTCGCGTGCAGACCCCAGTGATCGTTGACCAGGCCGCCGAGGAACGGCCCCAGGCTCATGCCGACCAGGACCACCGTTCCGTAGACGCCCATGACGCGTCCCTCGCGCCCGGCGGGCGCGAGATCGGCGGCGTAGGCTTGGAAGACGGGGATCAACATCGCGGAGGCGACCCCGTGCAGCAACCGAATGACGACCAGCGCCGCGATGCTGTCGAGATACGCGAGTGCGATGGAGATGATCGCGTACGCGAAGAGACCGACGGTGAGGAAGCGCTTGCGACCCCGCCGGTCCGACCAGTGACCGAAGACGGGGAGGAACAGCGCGCGCGACATCGCGTACGCGCCGAAGATGAGTGCGATCTGGAAGCCGCTCGCGCCCAGTCCGTGCGCGTGGATGGGGAGGAGCGGCACGACGATGCCCACCCCGATTACCGTGGCGAACACGGAGAAAAGGAGAGTGGCCAGGATTCTGCGCTGCGCGGCATCCATCGGAATCGAGCCGGTAATGGTCGTGGACCGGAAAAAGAGGCAAAACTAGCGCCACTTTCCCGGGGAGGGCGGGATTTTTCTGCCGCTGGGCGGGTAACGGGCGAGCTACTTGAGGAGCACCATCTTGCGAGTCTGGTCGAAACCGGTCGCCGACATTCGATAGAAGTAGACGCCCGACGAGACCGGCCCGCCGGCGTCGTTTCGGCCGTTCCAGCGCACGGTGTGCTCGCCGGCCGGCCGATTTCCGTTTTCCAGCACCCGCACGAGCCGACCCGCGGCGTCGAACACGGTGATGGAAACATTCGACGGAACCGCCAGCTCGAAGCGAATCTCGGTCTCCGGGTTGAACGGATTGGGGTGGTTCTGGAACAAGCGCGTGCGATACGACGTCGGACCCGACCCGGTCGACGGCTGCGCGCTCGCTTCCACCGAATAACCGCCCGCGTAGCCGTCGTCGTCGATCGCGTTCACCTTGAAGTAGGTGTCGCTCGCAATCGGGCCGACGAGGTACGAGGTAGCGGGTGCGGCCACGATGGCGACCAGATTCGCCGCGCCGGGGACGAAACCGCTCGCGGCGTCCGCGTACACCGCGTACTGCGCGACGTCCGCTTCGGGACTCCCATCCCAATTGAGAATGCGATCGGTTCCCGACCAACCGACACTCGCGTTCTCCACGAAGGCGGGTTGGTCCATGGTGAAGGCGTGTGAACCGTACCAGCCCATGTCGCCGCGCGATCCGTCGGGGTCGTTGAAGGACGCGCCGGTGCGCCCGCGGTCGATGCACGGCGAGTGCAGGCCGAGGTGGTAGTCGACCAGGGTGGTGTCGACGAACAGCGGGTCGGCCGAGATCGACCCGGCCCCCGGTGTACACCCACTGTATGACCCGCCGCTCGCGTTCCAGACATTATTGAAATCGAACAGCGAGGGTGCGGCCCCGGCGCACGCGATACCCGTGCCGGTCGTGTTGGTGACGATGTTGTTGAATACGGGGACGGTTACGCTCGAGAGGTTGATGCCGCCCGCGCCGGAACCGACCGAGTTGCGGTCGAAGGTGTTGCCGGCCACGACACCGCTCGCCACGTTGGAGATTCCGAGCGCACCCGACAGATTCGTCGCCGAGTTGCCGACGAACAGGTTGTGGGTGAGCGAAAGCGTCCCATCCGCGGAGAGCCCGCCGCCGAACATGGCCGAATTCCACTCGATGCGGCACTCCGCGACGTCGCGCGCTCCCGCACCGGTGAGCATGACGCCTCCCGCGAAGAGGCCCGTGTTGCGGCGCACGACGACGCGCCGGAGGGTACCGCTGGTGGCTTTGAACGCAATGCCGCCGCCTCCGAAACTCGCGCTGTTGTATTCGATCACGCCGCCTTCGACCACTACGTCGGTCGAGTTCTCGACCAGGATGCCGCCGCCGTTCTGGCCCCCGCTGTGATGGTCGATGGTGTTGTCGGTGAGCGCGACGTTGCTCGAGGCCGCGATGTACACGCACGAACCCTCGGGCTGATTGAGCCCGGTCGTCAGTACCGCGTTGTACTCGAAGGCCGAGCCGGAAATCGAGCCCGAACACTGCTCCAAGTAAACGGCTCCTCCCTTGGTGGCGCTATTGCCGTGCACGTGGCAGTTCTCGATCGTCACGCTCGATTGGTAGCCGTAGATCGCGCCGCCGTAACCGAGCTGGTCCGACGGCCCGGTGGTGCCGTTACGGATCTCGCAGTTGCGAATCGCGATCGTGCTCTGGAACACGCGCACCGACCCCGCGTAGCGGGCGACGGCGGGGAAGAAGTCCGCGCGCCCGTCGCCGTTTTCGAGCAGGAAGCCGTCGATGCCCGCGCCGTCGGAGCTGGGATAGAAGTCGACGATGCCGTCCAGATCGATCGCGGTCTTGCCGGTAGCGAGGTTGCGAGCCGTGAAGGACGCATTCCATGCGCCCTGGAGCGTGATGCCCTTGGCGATCGAAAGCGAGAATCCCGAGAAGGTCATGGTGGGGACGAGCACGGTGTCGCCGTCGCTGGCGGCCGCCATGACGTCGGCGAGCGCGACCCCGGCGTCGCCGGGCGTGATGAACGGAAACACGTTGCCGCCCGAAGGCGAGAAGTAGTGACGCCGCGTGGGCAGCAGCTCGAACGCGCCCGCGAGGACGGCGGTCTGGCCGTCGCGGTTTCGCACCACGACGTCGACCGGACCCGGCGCGGCGTCATTGAACACGGACGCCCACACCTGCAGCGTGGTCGAGTTGGTGAGCGTGGTCGCGTGCACGAACACGTCCGCGCCGAGGTCGACCTGGACGCCGGCCACGAAGTTCGAGCCCGTGAGGGTCAGCGTGACCTGGGTGCCGACGAGTCCGTCGTCGGGGGACACCAGCGCGAGGGTGGGGGTCGGCAGCGGTGCCGGCGGCGGGGGCGCGCACGGGCTGGATGCGTCCCACCCGATCATGGTCTTGGTGTACTGGCACAGGCCGTTCTCGTTGGAGCGCATCATGCACGGCCGCGAGAGCGGGTTGCAGTCCTCGCAGTTCTCGTTGTTGCCGCCGTACGCGCTGCACGTCGAGTTGCACGACGAGCAACCGCCGGTGTACTCGTCGCACGCGCCGAAGATGTGCCCGGTCTCGTGCGACACCACGACGTCGTGGGTCCAGCCGGGAGTCCGAAACAGGCTCCAAAAATACGGGCCGTAGATCCACGCGAACGCGTAGCCTCCGTTGGCGAAGGACGAGGGAGCACCGATGGGGTTGTAGGCGATGAAGGCCGAGTAGGCGCTGTTGGCCTGGTACGTCGCCTCCTGCCACGCGTTGAACGCGTCCACTTTGCTGAAGTGGTTACCGGAGACGTAGCCCATCTTCGTCATCACGTTGGCGGCCCAGGTGGTGACGAAGCCGTTGTCGTGCAGCGAGGGCTCGACCCACTGGTGGCAGCGCGGATCGAAGGCGGACACGTGGTTGATCAGAAAGGTCACCCAGCAGTCGAGGTGGTCGTCGGCACGGTTGCTCCACCACAACAACCCGACCACGGTGTCGTCCATGTACTCCTGCATATCCTCGGGCGTCCACGTCCACGAATCCGGGTCGCTGCCGGTGCCGTCGCTCTCGACCAGGAAGAACGTCACCGCGACGGTGCCCGCCATCTTGTCGGCGTACGTCAACGACGCCGAGCCGTCTTGGGCGTCACGCGGGAGCAGCCCGCGCTCCGCGAGCGTGGGCTCGTCGAAGCCGGCGGCGCGAAGATTGTCGAGCACGTCGGAGGGGTTCGACGCCTCGCGCGGGAATGCATCCGAGACGCGCGGCTGCGTTGCCGACGCAGCGGCTTGCTCGACGATTTCCGCGCGCTTGCGGCGCGCGTACGCTCCGCTCACGACGGCGTTGAAGGACTCGATGGCGGACAGCGACTGCTCGTCGCTGGCGTGGTAACGCGCGGGGTCCGCTTCCGACCAGCGAATGTCGCGAATGCCTTCGCGGCCGGCGAGCGTGTTCGCGGTGGCCGGATCGACCCATCCGATCAGGATCGACGGGGGCACCATCACGCCCACCCGCCCGCCGTTCTCTTGCACCAATGCGCGCGCGCGATGCAGCGCCGCGATGTCGGGCGCATCGACGACGATGAGTGTCAGGCCGGCGAGGTGCTCGTCGGCGGCGGGGGCGACGGTCGGGGTGAGCAGGGCGAGGCAGACAACGATCAGGCACGAGCGCTTGAGCATGAGCAGAAGGCCTCCGATGGTGACGTCGCTCAGGCGAGCGCCGAGGGAAGCCCTCGGCCCTCGATTCTAGCACGCCGCGCGCTGCGATCGCCAGCGCGCGTACGTCTCCTTGGATGGATTGAAGTAGCCGTAGTGCAGGTGCGGAAAGCGATCCTTCAGGCGCCCCATGAACACCCCGATCCCGAAGCCCTCGCGCACGGCGCCAACCGGCAGCCGTTCGCGGTACAGCTCCGGGTCGATGTTGAGGTTACGCATCTGGATCAGGTCCAGGTCGGCGTCCTCTATAAAGGAGGAGATCGCGTCCAGCTCCTCGTCGGTATCGGTAACCCCCGGGAACACCAGGTAATTGATGGACCGATACCGGTCGTGGCGCCGCATGACGCGCAGCGTTTCGCGGACGTCGTCGAAGCCGTACTTCTTGGGGCGGTAGTACGCGGTGTAGACCTCGTCGCGCGCGCTGTTCATCGAAACCCGAATCGCGTCGAGGCCGGCGCGGCACATGGCGTCGACCACTTCGGGCAGGCTTCCGTTGGTATTGACGTTGACCGTCCCGTGCGAGGTGCGGGCGCGAATCTGTCGCACCGCTTCCGGCAGGAGCTCGCGGCCGAGGAGCGGCTCGCCCTCGCATCCCTGGCCGAAGCTCACCACGCCGTCGGGAACGCGCTCGATGTGCGCGACCGCCAGGTCGGCGATCTCTTGGGGGCGTGGTGCGCGGCGAATGCGGTCGTGGCTGGCGCGAAACTCGCCGTCGGGTTGCAGCGAGATGCACCCGATGCACTTCGAATTGCACGCGACACTGGTGGGAATCGGCGCTTCGTGGCGCCCGATGAAGAAGTTCTGCGCTGCGCGGCACCCGTAGGTGAGGGCGCACGTCTGGAGCTGCTGAACCACGAGATTGTCGGGAGACTGCGCGACGCCTTTGGCGACTTGCTTCGCAAGTCGGTCCCGGTCGAAGCGCCACGGATCCTGGCGGACGTCTTGATCGACGCGCACGCCCGTCGCCCAAAACTGCCCGTCGGCGAACCCGACCGTCGAGTACGCGAAGAGCGGGAGCGCGGGTGCGTCGGGGAGGGTTCGGTACGCGGGATGGAGGAACATGGTCCACGCGGGGGCCAGGAACGCCGCGACCGCGGTTGCGCCGTCTTCGTCCCACTCGACCACCGCACCGCTCGCCGGTTCGAGCCCGATGGGCCGTCGTCCCGGGAGCAGAAATAGGTCGCTCCCGCGCGGGAGCGGGATCAACTCGTCGTCGCGCACGGGGCGCACGGGTCCTCCGCCGACACCGGCCAGAAGCAGGCCCGGGTGGTCGAGGATCGACCCGTCGGCTCGCGCGTAGACCATGCGCACCGGTTCCTTCGGTTTGGCGAGAGGCATGCACCGACTCTATCACACCGACGCGCGGCCGTGGTATGCTGCGACGCCATGGACGACCTGCGCTATCCCATCGGTCAATTCGACTTCAAACAGGCGGTCACGATGGACCGCGTGCGCGGCGCGATCGACGAGATCGCCGCGTGCCCGGCGGCCCTGCGCTCCGCGATACGCGGCTTCGACGACGCCAAGCTCGACACGCCCTACCGCGACGGCGGTTGGACCGTGCGCCAGGTCGTGCACCACGTTCCCGACAGCCATATGAACGCGTACATCCGATTGAAGCTCGGGCTCACCGAGGACAACCCCACCATCAAGCCCTACGAACAGCAGCTGTGGGCCCAACTCCCCGACGCGCGCGAGCCCATTGGTCCCTCGCTCGCAAACCTCGACGCCGTTCACGAGCGCTGGGTGTCGCTCTTGCGCCAGCTCGAAGAGAAAGATTTCTCGCGCACCATCTTCCACCCCGAGAACGGCTCCATGACGCTGGGACTCCTGACACTGCACTACGCGTGGCACGGCAAGCACCACGTCGCCCACCTCACCTCGCTGCGCAAGCGCATGGGCTGGTAGTCGGACGACTTGGACCTGCGCTCCGGCACCCTGCTCCTCCACTATCGCCTCGTCGAGAAGCTCGGCGAGGGCGGCATGGGTGTGGTGTGGCGCGCGGTCGACACCACCCTCGACCGCGAAGTCGCGGTCAAGATTCTCCCCGACGTCTTCGCGAGCGATGCCGACCGTGCCGCGCGCTTCGAGCGCGAAGCGAAGGTGCTCGCGTCGCTCAATCATCCCAACATCACCACCATCCACTCGGTGCACAAGGCCGACAGCGTGCGCTTCCTGGTGATGGAGTTGGCGCACGGTGAGGACCTCGCGACGCACCTCGCCCGGGGCGCGCTGCCGCGCGATGAGGCCGTCCACATCGCGAAACAGATCGCGGAGGCGCTGGAAGCGGCGCACGAGAGCGGCGTGGTCCACCGCGACTTGAAGCCCGCCAACATTACGGTGACGCGCGACGGCAAGGTGGAGCTGCTCGACTTCGGGTTGGCCAAGGCACTCGACACCGCGGCGTCCGGGGTCGCGTCGTCGTCGTCCGATCTGTCGAAATCGCCCACCCAGGTCTCGGGGCAGACCGCGGCGGGGATGATCCTGGGCACGGCGGCCTATATGTCGCCCGAGCAGGCGCGCGGCAAGCCCGTCGACCGGCGCGCCGACATCTGGGCC
>DASPGK010000200.1:0-4662 GCA_035620655.1 Candidatus Krumholzibacteriia bacterium | reverse complement strand
AAGAAGGGAAGTACGTCGTGAAATACTTCGAGTACGATTGGACGTTGAACGAACAGCCGAAATGAACCGCGTTCATTGCATCGAGCACGTGCCGTTCGAAACGCCGGGGCGCATCGCCGACTGGGTGGTCGAGCGCAGGCATTCGTTCGCGTCGACGCGGGTATACGACCGCGAGCCGTTTCCTGCGCTGGATTCCTTCGATGCGCTGGTCGTCATGGGCGGGCCCATGGGCGTGCACGACGACGAGCGCTTTGGCTGGCTCGCGGACGAGAAGCGTTTGATCGATGCGGCGCTGCGAGCGGACAAGCGCGTGCTCGGCGTATGCCTCGGCGCCCAGTTGATCGCGCACGTGCTGGGCGCGCGGGTGTACCGGAATCGCTTCCAGGAGATCGGCTGGTTTCCGGTGCAGATTGCGGAAGCCGGTCGCGCGCCGTGGGGGCTCCCCAAGGAGATGCTCGCGTTTCACTGGCACGGCGACGCGTTCGATTTGCCCAAGGACGCTGTCCACCTCGCGAAGAGTGCGGCGTGCGAGCACCAGATGTTCGCGCTCGGGACGAACGTGCTCGGAATCCAGTTTCACTTGGAAGTAACGCGTGCGGGTGTGGAAGACATGCTGCGCCACGGTGCCGCGGACTTGGGAGAGGGTCCGTACGTCCAGACGCCGGCCGCGATGTTGGCGCCGGAGCCGGCGTTCATGGCTTCGCACGCGCTCCTCGACGCGATCCTGGATCACTGGAGCGCGTGATCGTCTGGTTTACTTCGCAGCGCGAGTGGGCTACGCTCGCGTCAGGCCGCCCCGGTTCGGAGGTTCCCATGCCACACGATTCGACAACCCGCGCCCGAAGCACCTCGTGGAGGCGTGTCGTGGCCATCCTATCCTGCGCCGCGCTGGTCTGGGTCGCGTGCGACGACGACGACCCGCAGGCACCCACCCAGGACGGGCCGCCCCTCACCGATCCGATCTGGGAGTACGGGCGTAGTCAGGGGCAATCGATCACGGGCGGCTATGTGTATCGCGGCCCGTCCGTCGCGGCACTGACGGGCAAGTACGTCTACGCCGACCACGGCTCACGGCGCATATGGGCGCTCACCTACGACGGGGTTACCGCGACCAACGAGTTTCTGGCCGACATGCCGGACGGGCTCTCGTCGTTCGGCGTCGCGGAAGACGGCGAACTGTTCGCGTGCGGGTACAATTCGGTGAACGCGACCAAGCTGCGCGGCTTCAGCGAGTCGGGGGGCGTCTACACGCTGACCGACGCGTTCCCGAACCTGACCTTCACCAAACCCGTCGATCTCCAGAACGCGGGTGACGGAACCGATCGTCTTTTCGTGGTGGAGCAGGGAGGGATCATTCGTGTGTTTCCCAACGACCCCGCCACGACGAGCACGACGGAGTTCCTGAATATTACGGTGCAATGCTGCGGTGAAATGGGACTCCTCGGACTCGCGTTCCACCCCGACTACGAGAACAACGGCTACTTCTTCGTCTACTACTCCCTTGCGGGCGGCACGCCCTGGCGCGCGCGCCTCTCGCGCTTCCAAGTCGGTGCTGACCCCAACGACGCGGACGAGTCGACCGAGAAGATCTTGCTTGAGTTCAACGACGACTTCGGCAACCACAACGGCGGCGCTTTGTGCTTCGACGACGACGGCTACCTCTATGTGGCCATCGGCGACGAGGGCGACGGCGGCGATCCAAACCAGAACGCGCAGAATCGCGCGGTCCTTTTCGGGAAGATCCTCCGTCTCGACGTCGACCAGAACGTCGACATCGTCCCGTATCACGGTATCCCCGCCGACAATCCGTACGCCGGCAACACGTGGGGTTTTCGCGAGGAGGTTTTCGCGTGGGGCCTGCGCAATCCGTGGCGCATGTCGTACGACGCCGCCACCGACCGCATCTGGGTGGGTGACGTCGGGCAGGGGAGCTACGAAGAGATCGACATCATCGAGAGCGGGAAGAACTACGGTTGGGACTGCCGCGAAGGCATGCACGACTACCTCGGACCGCCGGACGGCCCGTCGCCGGCCTGCCCGCAATGATGCGCGCGCAATTCGCCGTAGTCGTTGCCGTGTCGGCGATCGCGTCCGGCGCCGGCGCGCAAGATCATCCGCGCTATCGCGCGGTGGAAGCGTTCCCGTCGCTCGAGTTCCGGCGCCCGATCGACCTCCAGAGCCCGCGCGACGGGAGCAACCGCTTGTTCGTCGCCGAACAGGACGGCGTCGTGCGCGTGTTCACCAATCGCGCCGATACGCGCGCGAGCGCGGTGTTCCTGGATATCCGAGACAAAGTCAACACCGACGGGAACGAGATGGGCCTGCTCGGCCTCGCATTCTCGCCCTCGTTCGCGACCGACAAATCCTTCTTCGTCGATTACACCGCGTCCAAGTGGACGCGCCGCATCACGCGCGTGGCGCGCTTTCGCGCCGACGCAACCGGGAGCACGGCGGTCCCCGCCTCCGAGGAAGTCGTGATCGAGATCGCGCAGCCGTGGTCGAATCACAACGGCGGCCAAGTGGCCTTCGGCCCCGACGGCATGCTCTACATCGCGATGGGCGACGGCGGGAGTGCAGGCGACCCGCAGGGCAACGGGCAGAACCGCGCAGCACTGCTCGGCAAGATCCTTCGCCTCGACGTTTCCAAGCGGCCGTACGCAATTCCCGCCGACAACCCGTTTCGCGGCAACCCGGACGGTTGGAAGGAAGAAGTCTGGGCCTACGGGCTTCGCAACCCGTGGCGATTCTCGTTCGATCGCGAGACCGGTCAGTTGTGGACCGGCGACGTCGGACAGGTGACGTGGGAAGAAATCAACGTGATCGAGCAGGGGAAGAACTACGGTTGGGATTGCCGCGAGGGCGATGGGCCCTATGAGCCGTCTCACGAGCGCTCGTCCGCGTGCGCCGACGCGGGCAACTTCGTCGACCCGGTGTGGTCCTATGGGCGCACCGAGGGTATTAGTGTTACGGGTGGCTACGTGTACCGCGGCAGCGCGCTCCCGGACCTCGTGGGGTGGTACGTCTACGCCGACTACGGCACCGGCCGGGTGTGGGCGCTGCGAGTGGAGAACGGCGAGCCCGAGAATCGCCTGCTGGTAGACACCGACCTCATGATCTCGTCCTTCGGCGTCGACGAGGCGGACGAGCTCTACATCTGCGCGCACGATTACCGCGGCGAGCCGACGAAGATCTTCAAGCTGGTGGCCGAGTGAGCGCGCGCGGTCCGCAGCGCGACGGCGTCGACGACCTGGTGCGGGACAAGAGCCGCACCCCCGCGATGTTCGACGCCATCGCGCGCCGCTACGACCTCCTGAACCACCTCTTGAGCTTCAACATCGACCGGCGTTGGCGGCGCGAGCTGGTGAACTTCGCGGGCGTGCGCGAGGGCGAGCGCGTCCTCGACGTGGCCACCGGAACCGCCGACGTCGCGATCGAGTTCGCGAAGCGGACCGGTGCGGGCGCCATCGTGGGGCTCGACCCGTCGGCAGGGATGATCGCGGTGGGGCGCGAGAAGCTCGCGCGCGCGTCGCTCGCGGACCGCGTGACGCTGGTGGACGGCGACGCGCTGGCGCTTCCTTTCGACGACGCGTCCTTCGACGTGGTGACGATTGCCTTCGGCCTCCGAAATCTCCCCGACTATCGCCGCGGCGTGGCCGAGATGACGCGCGTGCTGCGCACCGGCGGGCGCCTGCTGGTGCTCGACTTCGCACCCCCGCGCGGCGCGCGCTTCATGGTCCAGCGCGCGTATTTCTCGACCCTGCTCCCGTTCGCGGGCAAGGCCGTGTCCGGCTACGGCGGCGCCTACCGCTACCTGGTGGCTTCCATCCGCGATTTCATGGACGAGGGCGGCGTTCGCGATCTGTTCGGCTCCCACGGGCTCGCCGGTTTCGAGGCCCGCCACATGACCGGCGGCATCGTGATGTTGTATCGCGGCGTCAAGTCGTGATAGCGTGACGCTGTTCGCCGCGTTCCGATGACCCAACCACCCAAGAAAACCAAGGTGCTCTTCGTCTGCATCGGCAACATGTGCCGCTCGCCCATGGCCGAGGGATTCGCGCGCAAGTACGGCGCGGACTTCCTGGACGTCTATAGCGCCGGCACCAACGCGACCGGGGTGGTCAGCGAGGACTCCATCGAGCTCATGCGCGAGCTCAAGATAGACATCGCGAAAGCGATGTCCAACGGACTTGAGGCGGTCCCCGTCGCCGAAATGGACGTGGTGGTTTCTATGGCCCCCGTGCGCGCTCGCGCGTTGGTACCGCCCGGCTTCCGCGGCAAGACCATCGATTGGAAAGTGGAAGACCCGGTGGGCAAGTCGCTGACGGTATTTCGGAGAGTGCGCGATCAGCTGCGCGGACTCGTGAAGCAGCTGGTCGATGACCTTCGTCGCGAACGCGAGCGCGACCGCGTCGCATAGCATCGCTATGCACTCCCTCGACGCCATCTTCAAGCCGCGCTCGATCGCCGTGATCGGGGCCACCCCGCGCCCCGGCAGCATCGGACGCGAGATCCTCAACAACCTGTTCGCCAACGAGTTCAACGGGAAGATTTTCCCCGTCAACCCCAAGTACGAGTACATCCACAGCACCAAGGCGTACCCGTCGGTGACGGACATCCCCGACCCGGTGGACCTGGCGGTGATCGTGGTCCCGGCCGCGCTGG
>DASPGK010000199.1:0-2103 GCA_035620655.1 Candidatus Krumholzibacteriia bacterium | reverse complement strand
GGCCGCGGTGGGCTTCGAGTTCCACGGCGGCGTCCTTGAGTTCGTCTTCGCGTACAACAAGCGCGTGTGCGAGGTCCAAGATGGGTTGGCGCGAGCGGTAATTGAGTTTCAGCTCGCGCGGCGCGGGGTCGGGGAACTCGCGGATGTTCTCCACGCGCGCGTCGCGCCATCTATAAATAGACTGCTTGCGGTCCCCCACCACGGTGACGCGCGAGAAGTCGCCGCCGGAGAGGGCGCGCAAGAGTTCGTTCTGCGCGGCGCTGGTGTCCTGGAACTCGTCGACGAGGATATGGTCAAACGCGTTGGCGTAGGCCCGCGCCAGCGGGCCGTCTTGCATCAGCGCGCGCGCCGGGATCGTGATCATATCGCTGAAGTCCAGGAGCCCGCGGCGAGCGAGCTCTTGCTCGTATTCACGAGCAAGAGCAATGACGGTGTCGACACGCGCGATGTAGGCGGGGTGGTCGTCTTCGCGCACCATCGCACGTAGTGCCGCGGGGTCCATCATGATGCCGCGGCAGTGGTGGACGACTTTCATGAGCGTGTCGAAGAGGCTTCCGAGCTTGGTGGGCGGCGGAGGCTCGCCCCCGAAGTCGGGCGGGACACCGGGGACGCGTCCGTTTTCGAAACGCGTGCGCAGGTAGCGCTGGATGCGCTGGAACTCGGCGATCGTGACGACGTCCACGCCGGGATCGATGCCGAGCGCGGGGGCGTTCTCTTGAATGAAGCGATAGCCGAATTGGTGGAAGTTGAGGATCCAGGATACGCGTCGCGCCAGCGACGCGTGTCGCCTTGCCACTTCGACGCGGACTCTCTCCCTCATCTCTCCTGCGGCCTTCAGAGTGAAAGTCAACGCGAGAAGGCGCTCGATTGGTATGCCGGTCTCGAGAAGCGCCAAGTAGCGCTCCACCAGCACCGTGGTCTTCCCCGTCCCCGCGCCCGCGATGATGTTGGTCGCGGCGGCGACGGGGGCTTCGACGGCGGCTCGTTGGCCGTGGTCTAGAGCGATGCTTTGCTTCTCTGACATATCCTCGCGAAGTAACAGTTGGGGCAGATGCCGATGTCGTCGGTGCGTTCGTAACGGGTCTCTCCCTCCACGATGGCGCGGTGGATCTCGACGGCGTATGCCATGGCGTCGGCGATGGCCACGGTATCGACGGGCCCGTAGCGAACGTGGGGCCGCTTTCCGGTCGGAATCGGTGCCGGATGGGTGCCCGGCTTGAGCTGCACGCCCACGGCGAAACCCTCCTCGCCGGGCGGGAGCGCGTAGAACACGAATGCTGCGGCGTGGAGGTCATTGACCTCTGATACCGCGCCGTACACAGGGATCTGCCAGTAATCGGTGTCGAGGTTCTCGACCAGCGACGGGTACGTTTTCCGGATCTTGCCCTTGCCCGACGTCTTGTAGTCGATGATCACGGGACCCACGCCGTCCACGTCGTCCACACGATCGAAGCGACCGCGCAGCGGCATGCCTTCGATCACCGCTTCGACCGTTTCTTCCACCACGCGCACGCGATAGCTTCCCTGGCGCTGTGATTCCAGTTGGGCGACGTAGCGCAGCATGTCTTCGAGGTACTTCACGGACAGCTCGCGCATCCACGCGCCGGCGTCCTTGAAGGTGTCGGTGACGAGGCGCTCGGCGATCTCGCGCGTGCCGGCGTGTTGGAGCGCGGCCAGCACCTCGTCGCCGGTCGCACCGGGCGCGATGATCTCCTTCAAGGCGTCGTGAACGAGGCTTCCGACCTGGAGATAGATGGACTCGTCCTCTTCGATGTCGAGGATCTCGCGATAGAAGAACTGACGCGCGCAACGGGTGTACGAACCGAGCTTCGACGCGCTCATGGAGAATCCCGGCTGCGCCGGATAGCGCGCCTCCGGCGCGCTCGTCACCCACCAGCCGGCGAGAACGTCCCGCGTGCGTACGCGCGCGGCGAGCGCTGGGTCGGGTCGCGCGCGGGCGACGGCGTCCGCGGCGCGTGCGCATGGGGATGGGGTGCGGGCGGCGGTTTCGGTGGCAAACGCGCGCGTTTCGATGGCCAACGCGCGCGACGGTGTCGCGGCCTCGCCGGCGACGCGCGCGGGCGTGGTGATCACGAGGGTATC
>DASPGK010000198.1:0-6496 GCA_035620655.1 Candidatus Krumholzibacteriia bacterium | reverse complement strand
GCAGCGAGTTCTCGATGGAGCGAGGGTCCATCGGGTCGACGACGACTAGCGGCCCGCGCTGCCCGACGCCTTGGCGACGTCGGCGAGCTTCTTGAATCCGGCGGCGTCGTTGACGGCCATCTCCGCGAGCATCTTGCGGTCGATATCGACCGACGCCTTTTTCAACCCATTCATGAAACGACTGTAGGACAGGCCGTTCAAGCGCGCGGCCGCGTTGATGCGCGCGATCCACAGCGAGCGGAAGTGGCGCTTCCGTTGTTTACGATCGCGGTAGGCGTAGACCAAGGCGCGGTCGACGGTCTCGCGCGCGGTACGATACAGCTTGCCACGGCCGCCGCGGAATCCTTCCGCTTGCTTGAGTACGCGCTTGCGTCGGGCGCGACCGGCGACCGTGTTTTTCGTGCGTGGCATGACGAATCCTCCTTGATACGGCTACGGCGCCCCTCTGCCCAGGCGGGCGCGCCGTCCCTCGTCACTCTGGGACGATGAATCGTTCGGGAAACCTTGCTAGACCAGGATCAGCCGGCGGATGCGCTTGAGATCGGCCGGGTGGACCAGCGACGCCTTGCGCAGCGCGCGCTTCCGCTTCGACGTCTTCTTGGTCAGGATGTGGTTCTTGAACGCGTGGTAGCGGCGGACCTTGCCAGTCCCCGTCTTACGAAAGCGTTTCCTCGCCGATCGGCTTGTCTTCAACTTTGGCATTTTCGTTTTCCTTTGTTGGTGTCGGCTTGGGCCGCGGCTTGGCGGCCGTCTTCGTCGACAGCGGCGACAGATACATCACCATCAAACGGCCCTCGAACTCCGGGTTCCTCTCGACGACGCCCACGTGGGCCAAGTCCTTGGTGAGGCGGTCGAGCATTCGATACCCCATTTCCTTGTGGTCGAGCTCGCGGCCGCGAAACATCAGCGTGACCTTGACCTTGTAATGCTTCTCGAGGAACTCCTCGGCGTGCCGTTTCTTGAACTGATAGTCGTGCTCCTCGGTCTTGGGCCGGAACTTGACCTCCTTGACCTGGAACGTGTGCTGCTTCTTCTTGGACTGTTTGGTTTTCTTGCTCTGCTCGTACTTGTACTTGCCGAAGTCCATGATCCGGCAAACGGGAGGCCGTGACGTCGGCGATACTTCGACGAGGTCGAGCCCTTCCTCGCGCGCCAAGCGCAGCGCCTCGTGCGTCGGCATCACGCCCAGTTGGTTTCCGTCGGACCCGATAACGCGAATCTCGGGCACCCGAATGCCTTCGTTGGCTCGGATACGGGGCGCTCTCTTGCGGTCGAAGCTGATAGGGCTTCCTCCTGCCACCAAAAAAAAAATAAGCGGACGCCAGGCATCCGCTTGCCCCGCGAGCCTCTCGCGGGGGGGTCGAACGAACCTGGCCCGTCACTGCCGGACGGCCGGTGAGGGGTGAATCCCCTGCTTGCGTCGATATGGTAAGCCCTTGGGCACCCGGAAGGCCACCCGCGAGCGAGGCCGAATATTAGCGGCCGGCGGCGACCTCGTCAACGATTTCCGTAACGAAGGCTTCGAGCGGCTTGGTCCCGACCATCCCCTTGCCCCGAGTCCGCACCGCGACGGCCCCTTCTTTGGCCTCGCGCTCGCCCACCACCGCCATATACGGGACCTTGTGGAGCTCGGCCTCCCGCACCCGGTAGCCGATCTTCTCCTCGCGTGCGTCCATCTCCACCCGCACGCCGCGCGCGCTCAAGGCGTCGCGCACGCGCTCGGCGAACCCCAGCGTTTCGTTGGAGACCGGGAGTACCACGCACTGGACCGGTGCGAGCCAGGTCGGAAAGGCGCCCGCGTAGTGCTCGGTCAGGATCCCCATGAAGCGTTCGATCGAACCGAACAGGGCGCGGTGCACCATGAATACCGGGCGCCGTTCGCCCCCGCTCGCGACGTAGTTCACGTCGAAACGGCGCGGCAGGTTGAAGTCGAACTGGATGGTCGAGAGCTGCCACGGCCGGCCGATGGCGTCGATCACCTTGACGTCGATCTTGGGACCGTAGAACACCGCTTCGCCCTCCATACGCTTGTAGGAGAGATCCCGGCGTTTGACCGCCTCCTCGAGGGCCGCTTCCGCCATCGTCCATTCCTCGTCGGTGCCGGCGTACTTGGACGGGTTGGCCGGGTCGCGCACCGAAAGCTCGACCGCGAAGCGGTCGAACCCGAAGCGCTGCAACAGCGACAACGCGAAATCCAGCGAGTGGTCGACCTCGCTCGGTAGCTGCTCCGGCGCACAAAAGATGTGCCCGTCGTCTTGCGTGAAGCCGCGCACGCGCAGCAACCCGTGCAGTGCGCCCGACAACTCTCTCCGGTACACGGTGCCCATCTCCGCGATGCGTACCGGGAGCTCGCGATAACTGTACAGCTTGCGCTTGTAAATCAGGATGTGGCCCGGGCAGTTCATCGGCTTTACGACGTACTCCTGGCCCTCCACGTCCATCATGAACATGTTGTCGCGGTAGTACGTCAGATGACCCGAGGTCTTCCACAGGTCGGCCTTCGCGATGTGCGGCGTGAACACGAGCTGGTAGCCGCGCGCGCGGTACTCCTGCTTGAGGTACTGCTCCATCTGCTCGCGTACGATGGCACCCTTGGGGTGCCAGAACACCAGGCCGCCGCCCGCCTCGTCCTTGACGTCGAAGAGATCCAGCGCCTTCCCCAGGCGACGGTGGTCGCGCTTCTCGGCCTCCGCGAGGCGGGTGAGGTACGCGTCGAGGTCGCTCTTCTTGAAGAAGGCGGTCGCGTAGATGCGCTGCAACATGGGCTGCTTGGAGTCGCCGCGCCAGTACGCGCCCGCGGTCGAGAGCAGCTTCACATACTTGATGCGCCGCGACGAATCGATGTGCGGGCCGGCGCACAAATCGACGAAGTTGCCGACGGTGTAGATCGACACCGTGTCGCCGGGGATGTCGTCGATCAGCTCGAGTTTGTAGCGCTGGCCGAGCTTCGCGAAGTGCGCACGCGCGCGCGCCTTGTCCCACACCTCGCGGCTGATGGGCAGGTCCTTCTTCAAGAGCTCGTGCACGCGTGTCTCGATGCGCGCGAGGTCTTCGGGCGTAAACGGCTTCTCGACTTCGAAGTCGTAGTAGAAGCCCTCGTCGATGGGCGGGCCGATGGCGAATTTCGCGTCGGGAAAGAGCTCCTGCACGGCGTGGGCGAGCACGTGCGACGCGGTGTGACGCAGGAGATACAGGCTTTGTTCGTCGCCGTCGCGCAGCGGGCGCAGCGTCCCTTCGCCGGTGACACTCTGGTACACGTCGCGCAGCTGGCCGCCGAACAGGACGCCCACCGTGTCCCCCTGCGCGCGCTGGCCGAGGAGGCCGACGACGTCGGAGACGGGGACTTCGTTCTGGTCGAAGGCTCGGGTAGAGCCGTCTGGCAAGGTTACGCGGACCATCGGTGTTCTAAACTCCGCTTTACGGTGTGGAGAGACGAGAATGGTGGGCGATAGAGGACTTGAACCTCTGACCTTCTGCGTGTCGAGCAGACGCTCTAGCCAACTGAGCTAATCGCCCAAACCGGTTCACGTTAGAGACAGGCGAGCGTACGTCGAGAGACGCTGGGGGTCAAGGGGAAAGCCGCGAGGCGCGCACCGGGGGCGTCCCCTCGGTGCGCGGTCCGCGCTATGGCTTCTTGTTCTCGTCGATCACTTCGTATTCGGCGTCGGCGACTCCGTCGGGGCCTTTCTCGCCGTCGCCTTGAGCCGGCTGGCCCCCGTCGCCCTGTGGCGAGGCGCCGGCAGCCGAGGCCTGCTGGTACATGCGCTGCGCCACTTCCTGCCAGATCGCATTCAAGCGTTCGGTCGCCGCCTTGATGTCGCTCCCATTGGTGCCCTTGAGCGCCGACTTGACCGCCTCGACTCCCGCTTCGAGCTTGATGACATCGCCGGCGTCGATGCGATCCTTGTGCTCCTTCATGTTCTTCTCGGTCTGGTACACCAGGTTGTCGGCGGCGTTGCGCGCATCGACTTCCTCGCGTTTGCGCTTGTCGTCGGCGCGGAATTGATCGGCGTCCTTCACCATGCGCTCGATCTCGGCTTCGCTCAGACCGCTCGAGGCCTTGATGACGATCTTCTGCTCCTTGCCGGTCGCCTTGTCCTTGGCGGACACGTTGAGAATGCCGTCGGCGTCGATGTCGAAGGTCACCTCGATCTGCGGCATGCCGCGCGGCGCAGGCGGAATCCCCGCCAGCTGGAAGCGCCCGATGGTCTTGTTGTCCATCGCCATCTCGCGCTCGCCTTGCAAGACGTGGATGTCGACCGCGGTCTGGCCGTCGGCCGCGGTCGAGAACACTTCACCCTTGCGGGTCGGAATGGTCGTGTTGCGATCGATGAGCTTGGTCATGACGCCACCGAGCGTCTCGATGCCGAGCGAGAGCGGTGTCACGTCGAGCAGAAGCACATCGCGCACGTCGCCGCCCAGAACGCCGGCCTGAATGGCCGCGCCGATGGCGACCACTTCGTCCGGGTTGACACCCATGTGCGGGTCCTTGCCGAAGAGCTCCTTGACCTTGCGCTGCACCATCGGGATGCGCGTCGAACCGCCGACCAGAATCACTTCGTCGATGTCGGCGGCGGTGATGCCCGCGTCCGAGAGCGCGCGCTTGCACGGGCCCACGGTGCGCTCGACCAGCTCTTCGATGAGTTGCTCGAGCTTGGCGCGCGTGAGCTTCACGTTCAGGTGCTTCGGGCCGGTGGCATCGGCCGTGATGAACGGTAGATTGATATCGGTCTGCATCGCGGTCGAGAGTTCGCACTTCGCGCGCTCGGCAGCTTCCTTCAAGCGCTGGAGCGCGATCGGGTCCTTCGACAGGTCGATGCCCTGCTCCTTCTTGAATTCGGCTACCAACCACTCGATGACCCGGTGGTCGAAGTCGTCACCGCCCAGGTGGGTGTCGCCGTTGGTCGCCTTGACTTCGAACACACCTTCACCGAGGTCGAGAATGCTGATGTCGAAGGTGCCGCCGCCGAGGTCGTAGACCGCGATGGTTTCGTCCTTCTTCTTGTCGAGGCCGTAGGCGAGGGCGGCGGCCGTCGGCTCGTTGATGATGCGCTTGACGTTCAAGCCCGCCACCTTGCCGGCGTCCTTGGTGGCCTGGCGCTGGCTGTCGTTGAAGTACGCCGGCACGGTGATGACGGCGTCGGTGACCGGTTCGCCCAGATAGGCCTCGGCCGCGCTCTTGAGGTACTGCAGCACCATGGCCGAGATCTCGGGGGGCGAGTACTTCTGCCCCGAAATCTCGACCAGGACGGTCCCGTCGGGTCCTTCGGCCACCCGGTATGGGATCATCTTGCTCTCCTGCGTGACCTCGGAAAACTTGCGCCCAATGAAGCGCTTGATGGAAAACACCGTGTTCTGCGGGTTGGTGATCGCCTGGCGCTTGGCCAACTGGCCCACCAGCCGCTCGCCGTCCTTGGTGATGGCGACGATCGAGGGTGTGGTGCGAGCGCCGTCCGGATTAGGGATGACCTTGGGCTCCCCGCCTTCGATGATCGCGACGCACGAATTCGTAGTACCTAGGTCGATGCCTATTGTCTTGGCCATGATGGGATCGCGTTCCTTTCTTGAATTCCATTACCGGCCGGTATTCGAATCCGTGCTCGGCAAAGAATTCCCTTACAAGTCACGTGCCACCGCGGCGGTTCGTTCACTACGTTGCAATTCAATAGGTTGCGCGACCGTCGCGGCACGGCGCCCCGAACCCGGCTCTGCCGGTGGCGACAGCCTGGCCGGAAATGCTGACTCGCTGTCAGGATGGGTCGTTGTGCTTTCGCTGATGACCGAGGAGCGACATGAGAAGCGCGAGGCCGACGCCGAAGTCCGGCTCTTCCTTCGGGGCCGACCCCACGGAGTCATCCGCAAGATGGAAGCGCGGCCGTCCATCACGCTGTCGAATCTCGAGATGTGCCCAGCGGGGATCGCCGACGGCGATACCGCGCTCCGCGCTGGCTCGGACGAAGGCCGCCCAGGCCGCGACACCGGCGGCGTCGGAGGGTGCCGGCGGCTGGTCCCAGTCCAGGCCGCAGGCGTCCCACGCTTCGTTGAGGATGCCAACGAAGCGCCCGTCGTCAATTGGTATGCGCGCCCGGCGAGCCATCGAGAAAGAATAACCTTAAAGAAACAAAACGGTTGACAATGTTTTCGAGTGGGACTAGATTCATTTTCGCAGAAAGCCCAGCGTAGGGACGTTCTTGCCCCAGTACCTACTCGACCTTTTTGTTGGTTGGAGGATCCGTCCTCTAGCACCTGCCAAAAAGGACCCCTGACACCCCTTACGCGGGCTTTCTGCTTTTCTATTCTTCCCCGCCTCGATCAATCCTTCCACTCGCCGCCGATTCGCCCGTCGCTCGCAGAATATCGAGCAACCGTTCGCGCGTGTTGAGGGCCGGGTCGTCGGTGACGCGTTCGAGGAGGGCCTCGAGCATCGCCCCGACCTTGGGCCCCGGACGAATCCCGGTCTCGCGAACGACGTCGTTTCCATCCACCGCGAGGTCGT
>DASPGK010000197.1:0-2411 GCA_035620655.1 Candidatus Krumholzibacteriia bacterium | reverse complement strand
GACCATTGGCACGCGCGCGGGCGATTCGATCGAGCTGGTGTCCGGTGGTCTCGTCCCCGGCCCGTCGGACACGCCCGCGTCGCAGGCCACTCTCGCGGTGTGGCCCGCCTTCGAGACCGACGACCGCATTCTCGCCGTGATCCACGCCTTGAAGTTTTCGCGTCGCGAGCGACTCGCGCCGTGGCTTGCGGGGGCGCTCGCGGCCGGCTTACCCGCGCGCGCGCTGCAGGGCGACGCGCGCGAGATCGTGCTCGTGCCGGTGCCGATGGACCGCGCGGCGCAGCGGCGGCGCGGATTCAACCAAGCCGAACGAATCGCGAGTGCGTTGGGCGCGCTCACCGGCGTCGCCGTGGAGCGGCGCGCGATCGCGAAGACGCGCGCGACCGCACCGCAGTCGTCCCTCGGACGCGACCAGCGCGTGCGCAACGTGGCCGGTGCGGTGTCGGCGGTCGATGCGCGCGCGCTGGAAGGTCGTTGCGTGGTTCTGGTGGACGACCTGGTCACAACCGGAGCAACCGCGGCCGCGTGCGCCGTGGCGGCGTGGAGCGCGCGAGCGGCGCTGGTGCGCGTGGTGTGCGTGGGCTACCGCCCGTAGCTTTTGGCGGGAAGGCGGCGCTTCTTCAATCTTGACAACGAGTTCCGGCAGGGGATACCATCACGATACCGCGCCCGGCGCATCCTGGTTCCACGATGCGTTTGCCACTCCGGCAGCTTTTCCATTACGTTGGTACCTCGGCCCGCGGAGTACCGGGAACCCGAGGAAAGCATCGGAAGGCGCGGGGAAGGCCGCGCCATCCAAGGAGGACTCGACTTGGCGATCAAGGTTGCGATCAACGGATTCGGACGCATCGGACGGCTGGTCTATCGGCACGCATTCAATGACCCGCGCTTCGACATCGTCGCGGTCAACGACCTCACGAGCCCGACCATTCTCGCGCACCTTCTCAAATACGACTCCGTGCATCGTCGCTTTCCGGCCGACGTCGCGCCCACCGAGACCGGGATCAAGGTCGGCGCCAAGACGCTGCAGGTGATCTCCGAGAAGGATCCGGCCAAGCTGCCGTGGAAGCAGCTCGGCGTCGACGTCGTCATCGAATCGACGGGACTCTTCACCAAGCGCGACGACGCCGCCAAGCACATCGCCGCCGGCGCGCGCCGCGTGCTCATCTCGGCGCCCGCCACCGACCCGGATCTCACGGTGGTCATGGGAGTCAACGACAAGGAGTTCGACGCCGCCAAGCACGCCATCGTCTCGGTCGCGTCCTGCACGACCAACTGCCTGGCCCCGGTGGCGAAGGTGGTCAACGACAACTTCGGCATCGTGCGCGGCCTCATGATGACGATCCACGCCTACACCAACGACCAAGTGATGCTGGATCAACCCCACAAGGACTTGCGTCGCGCGCGCGCGGCCGCGGTGTCGATGATTCCGACCACCACCGGTGCCGCCAAGGCCGTCACCAAGGTGTTGCCGGAGCTCAAGGGCAAGATCGACGGAACCGCGGTGCGCGTCCCGGTGGTCGACGGCTCGCTGGTGGACTTCACCGTCGAAGTGGAAAAGCCCGCCTCGATCGAGGCCGTCAACAAAGCCATGCGCGACGCGTCGCAGGGTGCGATGAAGGGCATCATCGAATATACCGAGGACCCGATCGTGTCGGTCGACGTGATCGGCAACGCGCACTCCGCCATCTTCGACGCCAAGTCGACGATGGCGATCGGCGATCGGTTCTTCAAGCTTCTCGCCTGGTACGACAACGAGTACGGCTACTCGGGCCGTATGGTGGACATGCTGCGTCTCATCGGACGATGAGGGTGAGGACGGATGAAAAAACTCTCCATTCGTGATTGTGACGTCAAGGGCAAGCGCGTTCTGGCGCGCGTGGATTTCAACGTGCCTCTGGACAGCGATCGTGTCATCACCGATGACACGCGTATCATCGAGTCGCTGCCGACCGTGCGCGACATCGTGGACCGCGGCGGTCGCTTGATCTTGATGAGCCACCTGGGACGGCCGCGGGGGCAGAAGAACCCCGAGCTGAGCCTGGCCCCGGTGGCGGCGCGCCTGGCCGAGTTGGTCAAGAACCCGCTGCGCTTCGCCCACGACTGTGTCGGCGACGAAGTCCGCCAGCGAGTGGCGGCCATGAAGGACGGCGACATTCTTCTGCTCGAGAACCTCCGCTTCCACGCGGGAGAGGAAGAGAACGCACCCGCGTTCTCGAAGGAGCTGGCGTCGCTGGGCGATATCTACGTCAACGACGCGTTCGGAACCGCGCACCGCGCGCACGCGTCGACGGTCGGGGTGACCGAGTACCTCCAGACGCGCGCGGCCGGTTTCCTCATGGAAAAAGAGCTCAAGGCACTCGGCGAGGCGCTCAACACCCCCGCGCGTCCCTTCGTCGCGGTGCTGGGCG
>DASPGK010000196.1:0-2355 GCA_035620655.1 Candidatus Krumholzibacteriia bacterium | reverse complement strand
GAGTCCACGATGGTGTCGTACACCGTCGAGACCGGCCGCAGCGGCGAAGTCCTGATCAAGGTCAAGGACCAGAACTTCCGCCCCGAAGAAATCTCCGCAATGATCCTGCAGACGTTGAAAAAAGTCGCCGAGGACTTTCTGGGCGAAGAGGTCGAGAAGGCGGTCATCACGGTTCCGGCGTACTTCAACGACTCGCAGCGCCAGGCCACCAAGGACGCGGGCCGCATCGCCGGTCTCGACGTGCTCCGCATCATCAACGAGCCCACCGCCGCGGCGCTCGCGTACGGGCTCGACAAGCAGAAGACGGGTGTCGTGGCCGTGTACGACTTGGGCGGGGGCACCTTCGATATCTCGATCCTGGAACTTGCCGACGGCGTCTACCAGGTGAAGTCGACCGCGGGCGACACCCACTTGGGCGGCGACGACTTCGACCGCATCATCATGGATTGGATCCTGGACGAGTTCAAGAAACAGTGCGGGATCGACATCTCGGGCGACAAGATGGCGATGCAGCGCGTGCGCGACTCCGCCGAGAAGGCCAAGTGCGAGCTGTCGACCACGCTGGAGACGACCATCAATCTGCCGTTCTTGGCCGCCGACGACTCGGGTCCGAAGCACCTCGAACTGCAGCTGACGCGCGCGAAGCTCGAGTCTCTGGTCGAACCGCTGATTCGCAAGACCATCGAGCCGTGTCGCACCGCCCTCCACGACGCCGGCATTGCGACCACACAGATCGACAAAGTGATCCTGGTCGGCGGTTCCACGCGCATGCCCGCGGTGCGCGAGGCCGTGAAGAAATTCTTCAATCAGGAACCGCAGAAGGGCGTCGACCCGGACGAAGTGGTGGCCAAGGGCGCGGCCATCCAGGGCGGCGTGCTGACGGGGCAGGTCGAAGAGGTGATCCTGCTCGACGTGACGCCGCTCTCGATCGGCATCGAGACCCTGGGCGGTGTGATGACCAAGCTCATCACGCGCAACACCACGGTCCCGACGCGCAAGACGCAGATCTTCTCGACCGCGTCCGACAACCAGCCCGCGGTGAGCGTCCACGTGCTGCAAGGCGAGCGCGAGCTCTCCAAGGACAACCGCACGCTGGGGCGCTTCGACCTGGTCGGGATTCCGCCCGCGCCGCGCGGCGTGCCCCAGATCGAAGTTACCTTCGACATCGACGCCAACGGCATCGTCAATGTTTCCGCCAAGGACCTCGGCACCGGCCGCCAGCAGCAGATCGCGATCAAGGTCGCGAGCGGCATCTCGGAGGCCGAGATCAAGCGCATGGTCGAAGACGCCGTGAAGTACGCCGACGAGGACAAGAAGAAGCGCGAGTTCCAGGAGGCCGTCAACCAGGCCGAGATCCTGGTCTACTCGACGGAACAAACGCTCAAGGACTTCGCCGAGCGCTTCCAGGCGCACGACCTCGAAGAGATCAAGTCCGCGATCGCGGACGTGCGCGGAGCCCGCGTGGGCGACAACCGCGACGTGACCGCGCTCAAGCAGGCGACCGGTCGTCTTCAGACGATCATGCACCGCTTCGCGGAGCTCATGTACAGCGCACCCGACGCGGGCGACTTCCGCTAGGCCGACCGAACGCGGCGCCCGTGCGCCGGTAAAATCCCTCGACGCGCCCGGGTCATCCCGGGCGCGTTCGTTTGGGGGCGTTTTGCCCCTTCCGGACTCCGCGCTTCCCGCTATATATTGACGCGGTCCGGTATTCTCGAAACAACGATGAGCAAACGCGATTACTACGAAGTCCTGGGCGTCGAACGGGCCGCGGGCAAGGACGAGATCAAGAAGGCCTACCGCAAGCTCGCCTTCCAGTACCACCCCGACAAGAACCCCGGCAGCAAGGACGCCGAGGAAAAGTTCAAGGAGGCGACCGAGGCCTACGAGGTCTTGAGCGACCCCGAGAAGCGGCGCGTGTACGACCAGTACGGTCACGCGGGCTTCGGGCGCGGCGCGGGCGGGCAAGACCCCTTCGCGGGGGCGCGCGGCTTCGGTGGCTTCGAAGGGTTCGACATCTCCGACGCGCTGCGCGCGTTCATGCGCGAGTTCGGCGGCGGAGGCTTCGGGGGCGGCTTCGGCGACTTCGACGGCGGGGGTCGTGGCGGCCCGCGCGCGCGCAAGGGACGCGACCTGCAGGTGCGCGTGTCGCTGACCATCGCCGAGATCGCGAGCGGGGTCGAGAAGCAGATTCGCGTCACCAAGCAGGTGCCGTGCAAGACGTGCCACGGCTCGGGTGCGAAAGACGGCTCGCGGCCGGCGACGTGCGAGACCTGCCAGGGCACCGGGCAGATCAAACAGGTCCAGCGCACGATCCTGGGGCAGTTCATTAATGTCGTGGAGTGCCACGCGTGC
>DASPGK010000195.1:0-5171 GCA_035620655.1 Candidatus Krumholzibacteriia bacterium | reverse complement strand
ATCAACCGCGAGATCAGTTGGCTCTCGTTCAACGACCGTGTGCTCCAAGAGGCCTCGGATCCGTCCGTGCCCCTGGTCGAGCGGCTCAAGTTCATCGGTATCTTCTCGTCGAACTTGGAGGAGTTCTTCCGCGTGCGGGTGGCCACCCTCCAGAGAATGGTCGATGCGGGAATCGACTCCAACAAGATGGTCTACGGGGGCAGCCCCAAGAAGGTCTTGAAGCAGATCCATGAGGTCGTGGTCGAGCAGCGCGGCCGCTTCGACCGCGTGTTCGCGGAAGTGCGCGCCGCGCTCGAAAAAGAAAACGTGTTCTTGATCGACGAGCGCCAGCTGCTCCCCGAACACCGCGAATTCGTGCAGGGCTACTTCGAGGACTCGGTGCGACCCACGCTGGTACCGGTCATCCTCGACACGCTCCCCGAGTTTCCATACCTCAAGAACGGCGTCATCTACCTGGCGGTGCGCTTGGAGTCGAAGCAGAACGGCGCCAAACCGCGGCACGCGCTGATCGAAGTCTCGACCGACACCCTGCCGCGTTTCCTGGTGCTGCCGGGCACGGGTGAGAAGCGCTACGTCATCATGCTGGACGACGTGATCCGCTTCGGCTTGAAAGAAGTGTTCTCCATCTTCGACGTCGACCGCGCCGACGCCTACACCATCAAACTCACGCGCGACGCCGAGATCGAGATCGATGACGACGTTACCATGAGCCTGATGGACAAGATCTCCAAGTCGCTGAAGAAGCGCAAGGAGGGCCCGCCCGTCCGCTTCGTGTACGACCGCGAGCTGCCCAAGGACCTCCTCGACTTGATCATGAAGAAGGCCAACCTGCGCAAGCTCGACAACGTCATCGCGGGCGGGCGCTACCACAACGCGCGCGACTTCGTGTCGTTTCCCAAGGTCACGGGGTCGAGCCTGCAGTACGAGCCGCAGCCGCCCCTTCACCACCCCGCGCTGGCCACGACCCGCAGCGTTTTCTCGGTGATGCGCAAGCAGGACGTGCTGTTGCACCTGCCGTACCAGTCGTTCCACCACGTGACCGACCTCCTGCGCGAAGCGGCCATCGATCCCAAGGTGAAGTCGATCAGCATGACGTTGTACCGCGTCGCGCGCGACTCGCACGTGGTCAACGCCCTCATCAATGCCGTTCGCAACGGCAAGAAGGTCACCGTGCTGTTCGAACTGCAGGCGCGCTTCGACGAGGAGGCCAACATCCGCTGGACGCGCAAGCTCGAGGACGAGGGTGCGCGCCTGATCGGCGGGGTGCCGGGGCTCAAGGTCCACGCCAAGCTGGCCCTTATCACGCGCAAGGAGGAAGGGAAGCTGGTCGACTACGCGCTGGTCGGGACCGGCAACTTCAACGAAGTGACCGCGCGCGTGTACGCCGACCACATCCTGATGACGAGCGACGAGCGCGTCACCGTGGAACTGCGCAAGCTGTTCGACTTCCTCGAGACCAACTACCGCACGCATCAGTATCACGGGCTGATGGTGTCGCCCTTCGACATGCGGCGCGTGCTGCACAAGCTGGTCCGGCGCGAGATCAAGAACGCGCGCGCGGGCAAGCCCGCCTACATCGACGTCAAGCTCAACTCGCTCGTCGACCGCGAGCTGATTTATCTGCTTTACGAGGCCAGCCGCGCCGGCGTGAAGGTGCGCTTGATCGTGCGCGGGACCTGCTCGCTGGTTCCGGGGCTTCCGGGGGTGAGCGAGAACATCGAGGCCGTCAGCATCGTCGATCGCTACTTGGAGCACTCGCGCATCTTCTTCTTCGCCAACGGCGGCAACGAGCGCTGCTACCTGAGCTCGGGGGACTGGATGACGCGCAACCTCGATTTCCGGGTCGAGATCGCGGTGCCGGTCTACGACGACGCGGTTCGCGCGGAGCTGCGCTACTATTTCAACCTTCAGTTGCGCGACACCGCCAAGGCGAGGATCATCAACCAGGCCCAGGACAACCCGTACCGGCGCGGGTCTCGCAACCATCGAGCGCAAATCGATATCTACCGGTGGCTCGCGCGCGCGTCGGGGCACCGGGGATCGGATGCGTGAGGAGCGGCTCTTCGTCGCGGGCCGCGGTCGCGGCTGGCGCGATGCCCGGCGTGCGCTTGCGCGTGCCTTTTCGCTGGCGCCGGAGCCGGGCGCACGCGACCTGCGCACCTACCACGACACCTTCGATTGGCGTTTCTATCGCGCAGGGCTGCAGCTGGAGACGAGCGACGCCCGGGTAGCGCTGCGCGACGCGACCACCGCGGAGGTGCTCGCGTCCGGGTCGTGGCGCGGCCCAGCGGGGGTCCGTTACGCGCGCGACCTCGTTCCCCCCGCCCTGCGCGATCGCGTGGCCGCGCTGGCGGGCCCGCGCGCGCTGTTCGAAGTGGCCCGCGCGCGAGTGACGGTCGACGAAGCGGCGGCGCGCGATGAACGCGGCCGCCAGGTCGCGCGTCTTCGCTCGGAGACGATGATCGTGCGACGGAGCGGGGCCGCGCGCACCGTGCGCGTGCTGTTCGTAGAAATCGCGAAGGAAAGAACGCGCCTTGAAACGCGCGCATCGATTCGACGTGCTCTCGGGTCGGCGGGGTACCGCCCCTCCTCGGGCTCGGCGTACGGCCGGCTGCTGAGCGCGGCGGGGCGTCGTCCCGACGACGACGCACCGCGACCGCGCGTCGAGATCTCGCCCCAAGCGCCGCTGGGCGCGTCGATGGCCGCGATCCTCCGACACCTCCTCGACGTCATGGCGCGCAATGAGTCCGGGCTCGTGCGCGATCTCGACCCCGAATTCCTCCACGATTACCGGGTGGCACTGCGGCGCACGCGCACCGCGCTGGCGGAGTTCCGCGGCGTGTTCACCGCGGAAGAAGCGCGCGCGTTTCGCTCCCGTTTCGCCGCGCTTTCCGGCCCCACGGGACGCGTGCGGGACGTGGACGTCCACCTCGGGCGTCGCGCAGAGTACGCCGCGTGGGTTCCGGCACCGTTCCGCAAGGGATTCGCGCCGCTGTTCGCCTCGCTCGAGCGCGAGCGTGAGGCGCGCCGCGCCGGGCTCTTGACCCTGCTCGCGAGTCCCGAGTACGCGGCGCTCAAGCGCGACTGGAAGCGAGCCCTGGCTGCACTCGCGTCGGGATCCCGGGCGGGCGTCGCGGCCGGCGAGCCCGCGCTCCCGGCGGCGCGCGCGGCCGTGGCCAAGCGCTACGCGCGCCTGCGTGCGATCGCCGAGGCGCTGGAGGACCTCGACGACGCGGCGCTCCATCGCGCGCGCGTGCAGAGCAAACGCCTTCGATACGTGCTAGAATTCTTCACCCACCCGCTGGGTGGGGCGGTGCTGCCCGCGATCGCGGCCGTCGAGAGTCTGCAAGACGCACTCGGGGCCTACCACGACGCGGGTGTATTCCAGTCGCTGCTGGGGGAGGAAGCGCACAGGTCCTCCTCGATCTCGCGCGACGCCGTCGTGCACGGCGCCGTCATCGGCGCGCTGACCGCGCGGCTGGACGTTCGCAAGGCGAAGGCGCGCCGGCGCGCCGTGCGCCGGCTGGACGCACTCGTCGATCGCAAGGGCGAGCGCATGTTCCGGCGACTGGCGGAATCCTAAGGACAGGAGGGTGCAATGAAGAGAATCATCCTGGTTCGACACGCGACCGCGGTCGACGTGGGGCCGCGGGGATCCGACTTCCAGCGTCGATTGAAGAAACGCGGGCGGCGCGAGGCCGCCATCATGGCGGACCGCGTGGCGAGCTCGCTCGCCGCACCCGATCTCGCGGTGACCAGCCCCGCCGCGCGCGCGATCGAGACCGCGCGTATCTTCGCGGAGCGGCTGGGCCTGTCCGCCGAGCGCGTGGTCGCGCGCGAGCAGCTCTACGGCGGACTCCTGCCCGACGAGTTCCTGCGCATCGTGCGCGAGATGGATGACGCCCACGACGCGCTCATGATCTTCGGGCACGACCCGTCGTTCTCGGAGTTCGCGGCCTACCTGGTGCCGGGCTTCACCGCCTTCATTCCCAAAGCGGGTGTGGTGGCGATCGATCTCGATCGCGCCTCGTGGAGTGCCGTGCGCGCGGGCGACGGAAAGTTGGTCGTGTTCGAGCGCCCGCCGGCACCCGAAGTCCAGAAGAAGATCGAGGAAGACCTCATCGATCGGCTGGCGATGGAGATTCGGACGGCGGTGTTCGCGTCGCTGCGCTCGCTCGGGGTGCCGGAGAACCGCGACGTGGTCAAGGCGGTGGCGCGCGCGAGCTCGCGCCTGGCGTTGGTGGCGCGCCCCTTCGCCGCCGCAGCGTCTCCGGCGGCGCCCAAGGGGCGCAAGCGGTCGCCTTCGAGCAAGCGCGTCCTTACCAAACGGCGCGCGAAGCGGGTCGCCAAGGGACCGCGCCGTTCGTCGTCGGCGTCGGTCGCGAAGCGTCGCGCCAGGTCGCGCGCATGAAGTTCGCCGCGGTTGACATCGGCAGCAACGCGGTTCGCCTCCTGCTCGCGCGCGTAATCGAGGAATCCGACGAGCCTCTCTTCAAGAAGGAAGTCCTGGTGCGCATGCCGCTGCGTCTGGGCGACGACGCCTTTCGAACCGGGGCGATCTCCGAAGAAAAGGCGCAGCGTCTGGTCGAGACCATGGTGGGGTTTCGACACCTCATCGCGGCCTACCCCGCGCTCGACTTCGCCGCCTACGGCACCAGTGCGATGCGCGAAGCCAAGAACGTGCGCGACGTGGTGGCGCGCGTGCGCAAGGCGTCCGGCATCTCCATCCAGGTGATCGAAGGCGCGCGCGAGGCGGAAGTGATCTACGCCAACCACATCGAGCACCGTCTCGATCCGCGCAGAAACTATCTCTACGTCGACGTCGGGGGCGGGAGCACCGAAGTGACGCTGATCGCGCGCGGCCGCAAAGTGGGGAGCAGCTCCTTCCCGGTGGGAACGGTTCGCATGCTGCAGGGCCGCCCGAACCAGCGCGCGCTCGACGGGCTGCGCTCGTGGGTCAAGCGCCACCGCACGGAGCACGGCAGCATGACCGCGATCGGAAGCGGCGGCAACATCAACACCATCTTCAAGCTCGCGCGGGCCAAGAAGGACCGGCCCCTGTCGTACGCGCAAGTGCGCGACATCCGGCGCATGGTGAAGTCCTACTCGCTGGAGGAGCGCATCGTGACGCTGGGCCTCCGCCCCGACCGCGCCGACGTCATCGTACCCGC
>DASPGK010000194.1:0-7482 GCA_035620655.1 Candidatus Krumholzibacteriia bacterium | reverse complement strand
TCGAACTCATGAAGCGCGGCATCAAGCTCGGTGTCGTCTCCGACGCACCGCGCAAGGAAGCGTGGCTGCGCTTGTGCTACCTCCAGCTCCACCACATGTTCGACTTCGTCACCACCTTCGAGGACACCGGCGTGCGCAAGCCCAGCCCCAAGCCCTTCCAACGCGCGCTCGATTACTTCCAGCTCCAGCCGCAACAAGCGATCATGGTGGGCGACTGGCCCGAGCGCGACATCACCGGCGCCGGCCAACTCGGCCTGGTCACCGTCTTCGCCCGCTACGGCGACACCAAAGGTGCCAAGGAAAGCGGCGCCAACCACGACATCAACGACGTCTTCGAGCTGGTGGATATTGTGGACAAGCTGAATGCGGGAGCTTGATGCGCGTTCTCACCTCCGAACAAATGCAGAAGGTCGACGCCGAGACTATCGCGCGTGTGGTGCCGGGGATCGAGTTGATGGAGCGCGCCGGGCGCGGGGTGGCGAAGGGGATCGCGGCGCGCGTGGAGCGGGGGAAGGCGGTCATCTTCGTGGGGCCGGGGAACAATGGGGGGGATGGGTTGGTGGTGGCGCGGCTCTTGGCCGCGGCGGGTTGGGAGTGCTCGATCCATCTCTTGAAGACGACCGACCTGACGCCGGACACGGCGAAGAACTACCAACGCCTCAATAAGAAGGACTTCCACGAGTTCGATGCGTCGCGACCGGATTGGCCGAAGCGCGCACCGGACGATTTGGCGGACGCGGCGGTGATTGTGGACGCTATCTTTGGGACGGGCTTCGAAGGAGCTCCGCGCGGTCGTGCGGCGGAGATGATTGCGCTGATCAACGCGGCGTCCGCGCTTCGAAAAACGCCGGTCTTCGCGATCGACATTCCTTCCGGTGTCGACGGAACCACGGGCGAAGTGGCGGGCGAAGCGGTGCGCGCGTACACGACGATCACGATCGGTGCGCCGAAGACGGGGCTTCTGTTCTATCCGGGCAAGGAGTACGTGGGCGCGCTCACGGTGATCGACATCGGATTCCCGAGCGAGATCGTCGAGAAGCATGCGAACCCATGGTTCTATCTGGACGCGGACGCGGCCGCGCAAATGCTCCCGAAGCGCGCGCCCAACATCCACAAGTACGGCGCGGGCACGTTGCTCTTGATCGCGGGCAGCGAAGCGTATCGCGGCGCGGCGCTGCTGGCGGGCGAAGCAGCGCTGCGCGGTGGATGCGGCATGGTCTACCTCGCGGTGCCCGAAAACATTCGCGCCGAAGTCTCGGTCGCACTGCGCGAAGCGGTGACGGTCGCACTTCCGCAAACGCCGCAGGGGACGATCGCGAAGGGGGCAGCGGCGGCGCTGCGCGACACTGTCGCCAAGGCGAACGCGATCGCGATCGGGCCGGGGTTGGGTCGCAGCGACGAGACGGACGAATTCGTGCGCGACTTCGTCGTGCACACGACCAAGCCGTGCGTGGTCGACGCCGACGCTCTAACCGCGTTCACCGGCCACGCGCCGGATCTCGCGGACCGAAAGCGCGTCATCACGCCGCACGACGGCGAGCTCGCACGCTTGGTTGGCGAGTTGCGCGCGGCCAACCCGGTCGAGCGCCTGGACGAAACGGCCGGCATTTCGAAGCGCCTCCAGGTCACGCTGGTCCGCAAGGGTGCCCCCAGCCTGGTGGCCGTTCCGGATGGGAGAATATGGATCAACTCCTCCGGATCGTCGGCCCTGGCGACGGGCGGAACCGGCGACGTACTGACCGGCCTGGTCGGGAGCCTCCTCGCCCAGGGCGCGGAACCCATGGATGCAGCATGCGTTGCGTGCTTCCTCCACGGGCGCGCGGGCGAGTTGGCCGCGCTGGAGAAGGGCCTCCGCGGCGTCATCGCCGGCGACCTCATCCCCTTGCTGGGCCCCGCGATGCGCGCCCTCGAAGGACGCGCCGGCCGGTAGCGCGGCGCCGTCCACACCTTTTCTACCGCGCCCCCGGGTTCGCCGTTGACACCCCCTGCGCGCGGGCTTAAATGTTCCTCTTTCAAATCGACGGCTTCGCCAGTGGGCGTTCCGTCGACCCCGCGCAATCTACGTCCAGGAGGGTGGTGTGATGGAGAAGCGATCTCCTTCGGAAGTTCTCAAATTCGCCAAAGAAAAAGGTGCGAAGGTACTCGATCTCAAGTTCGTCGACATGCCCGGCACGTGGCAGCACTTCAGCCTGCCCATTCACGCGCTCGAGGAGAAGTCGTTCGAAGACGGCTTCGGCTTCGACGGATCCAGCATCCGCGGTTGGAAGCACATCAACGAGAGCGACATGCTCGTGATTCCGGATCCCGACACCGCGTTCGTCGACCCGTTCACCAAAGAGACCACGCTCTCCCTGGTCTGTAACATTTTCGATCCCATTACCAAGGAGCGCTACTCGCGCGACCCGCGCGGGATCGCCAACAAAGCCGAGGCCTACGTGAAGAGCACGGGCCTCGCCACCGACATCTACTTCGGCCCCGAAGCCGAGTTCTTCATCTTCGACGGCATTCGCTACGAGGCGCAGCCGCAGCAATCGTTCTTCTATATCGACTCGGCCGAGGGTGCCTGGAACACCGGCCGCGACGAACAGCCCAACCTGGGCTTCAAGCTTCGCTTCAAGGAAGGCTACTTCCCGGTTCCGCCCGCCGACTCGCTCCAGGACATTCGCACGGAGATGATGCTCGAGATCATGAAGATGGGCATCGAGGTGGAAGCGCAGCACCACGAGGTGGCGACGGCGGGGCAGTCGGAGATCGATCTCAAGTTCGACACGCTGGTGCGCATGGCGGACTGCCTGATGACGTACAAGTACGTCATTCGCAACGTCGCCAAGCGCCACGGCAAGACGGTCACGTTCATGCCCAAGCCGCTCTACGGGGACAACGGCTCCGGGATGCACTGCCACCAGAGTTTGTGGAAGGGCAACACGCCGCTCTTCGCGGGCAACAAGTACGCGGGCTTGAGCGACATGGCGCTTCACTACATCGGCGGATTGCTCAAGCACGCGCCGGCCTTGTGCGCGTTCACCAACCCGACCACCAACTCCTACAAGCGCTTGGTCCCCGGATACGAAGCGCCGGTCAACCTCGCGTACTCGCAGCGCAACCGCAGCGCCTCGGTGCGCATCCCCATGTACTCGCAGTCGCCCAAGGCGAAGCGCGTCGAGTTCCGCTGCCCGGATCCGACCTGCAACCCGTACCTGGGTTTCGCCGCGATGGTGATGGCGGGGCTGGACGGCATCCAGAACCGCTTGAGCCCGGGCGAACCGCTCGACAAGAACATCTACGATCTCCCGCCCGAGGAGCTGGCCAAGGTGCCGCAGGCGCCCGGGTCCTTGAACCAGTCGCTCGACGCGCTGGAGAAGGACCACGACTTCTTGTTGAAGGGCGACGTCTTCACGAAGGACGTCATCGAGACGTGGATCGACTACAAGCGGGAGAAGGAAGTGGGGCCGATGTCGCTCCGCCCGCACCCGTACGAGTTCTTCCTGTATTACGACGCGTAGTGTGTTCGCCTCTGGTGGGGGCGACTGAAGCGGAGGCCCGGTTCGCGCAAGCGAGCCGGGCCTTCGTGTTTTCGTCGCGATGGCTTAGAATGCCTGCGTGACCACGCGCGCCACCAAGACCCGCCGCCCGCCGCGTCCGCGCGCGGCTTCCGCGCACGCGCTCCCGTCGCCGGTTTCGCCGCACGCGGCCGCCTCGCGCGAGCAGTTCGTCGCGGAGACCAAGGCGTATCTCGCCATTCTCACCAAGCCCGTGCTCGACATGCGCACGCCCAAGACGGGTGGGCGCGAGTTCGTATCGAGCTACACGCGCATGGTCGACACCATCGTGGGGTTGCTGTTCCAGCGCGCCGCCGAGGACAACGGCCGCCGCGCCGACGACACCGACATCGCGGTGATCGCGATGGGCGGCTACGGGCGCGCGGAGCTGGCGCCTTACTCCGACGTCGACATCCTGATCGCGTGCGGCAAGAAGTCCCCGTTGGTCGAAGCCATCGCGGGGTCGTTCGTGCGCCTCCTGTGGGACACGGGCTTCGAGACCGGCCACGCGGTGGAGTCGCTGGTCGAAGCGGACTCGGCCTTGACGCGCGACATCGATACCAAAACCGCGCTCATCGAGAGCCGGTGGGTGTGCGGGTCGAAGCGCGTCGCCAAGGCACTCGAGAAGAAGATCGGCCGCATTCGCAAGAGCGACCGCGAGGAGTACCTGCGCCGCAAGATCGACGACGCCCTCGCGCGCCGCGAGAAGTTCGGCAACAGCTTCCAGCTGATCGAGCCCAACGTGAAGCTGAGCCCCGGCGGACTGCGCGATTATCAAACGCTGGTGTGGTTGGGCCTGGTAGGGCGCGCTCCGCACGGGCTGCAAGCGCTCCGCAACAAGGGCCTGCTCCTGCGCGGGGAGCGTCGCGAGCTGGACGAAGCCTACGATTTCTTGCTGCGCGTGCGGGTCGAGATGCACGTCGCCACGCGTTCCAAACAGGATCAGCTGATGGTCGCGGTGCAGCAGGACATGGCGAAGAGGCTGGGCTTCGCGCCCAAGGGCGACCACCTCGCGGTCGAGTTCTTCATGCGCGAGTACTACCGCCACACGCGCTCCATCGCGCGCATCACCAACGACTGCATCGACGCGCTCGGCCGCGGCACCGACTTGGGGGTGCTGCTGGGTCAGGGCCGCCTCAAGCAGGACGGGTCGAAGCTCGACATGCCGTTGCGGCTGCCCACACTTCGCAAGCACCCGCTGTCCGTGTTCGAGAGGCAGAAGGCGAGCGGGCAGAAGCTGTCGCGCGCGCTGCGCCGCCGCCTGGAGCACGTCGTGCAAGAAGACTTGGGCGCGGCGCCAATCGTCGAGCGCATGCGGCGCTCGTTCCCTTCGTTTCTGGACGACGATCGTAATGTGGACCTGGTCGTGCGCTCGCTCCACGAGACGCGCTTCCTCATGAAGATCATCCCCGAGTACGACCAGCTGACGTGCTTGAAGCGCTACGACCTCTATCACCACTATACCGTCGACGAGCACAGCTTCAAGGTGCTGGAGAACTTAGTGGCGCTGGGCCGCGCCGGCGCGAGCGCGCACGACCCGCTCGTGCGCCTCTACTCCGAGCTGCCGGAGAAGCGCGTGCTGTTCCTGGCCGCGCTCCTCCACGACATCGGCAAGATCGAGGGGCGCGGCCACGCCAAGAAGGGTGCCGTCCTCTCGCGCACCATCTTGAAGCGCATGGCGGTCCCCCAGCACGAGATCGACATCATCAGCGATCTCATCGAGAACCATCTCTTGATGTCGCACTTCAGCCAGCGCCGCGACCCCACCGACATCGGCACCATCACCGCCTTCTGCGACCGCGTGGGCAACCGCACGCGCTTGAAGAACCTCTGTCTGCTCACGTACGCCGACTACCGCGCGACCTCGCCGCTGGTGTGGAACGAATGGAAGCGCACACTGCTCTGGGAGTTGTACGTGCGCGCGTACGACTTCATGGCGCGGCGCGAGAAGCAGCCCGAGGACGTGTACCGCCAGCACAAGGAGCACCTGCTGGCGACCTTCCCCGAGGGCGACGCGCGCCGTCGCGCCTTGTCGCACCTCGATCTCTTGCCGGGCGGCTATCTGCTCACGATGACGCCCGAGATGGTGCGCGACCACATCCAGATGATCGAGCGATTGAACGGCGAACCGGTGGTGGTGGCGCACCGCTTCGTCGGTGCCACCCACGAGATCACGTTCTGCACGCACGACAAGCCCTATCGTCTCTCCGAGTTGTGCGGCGTCCTCGCCATCAACGACTTCACCATCTTGAACGCGTTCGCCTTCACCCGCCGCGACGGCAAGGTGATCGACGTGTTCGTGGTGGAGCCGGTCGACCGCGGCGAAGCGCTGGAGCCCGACGAGACCCTCCAGCGCGTGGAGCGCATCCGCGATCAATTGCTCGGCGTGTTCCACGGCACGCTCGACCTCGCGGCCGCCACCCAGAAGCACGCCCACCGCTGGCGCCGCGTGGCCAAGGGCGGCATCCCCGTGGCCACCCAGGTGACGTTCGAGAACGACGTCTCCGACGAGTTCACCATCATCGACGTGTTCGCGCAGGACCGCCCCGGATTGCTCTATACGATCACGCGCACGCTCTCGCAGCGCGGTCTCACCATCGCGCGCGCCAAGATCTCCACCGAAGGCGCACGGGCGATCGACTCGTTCTATGTGCGGGGTGAGGAGGGGAAGGTCACCGCGCCGGTCAAGCTGGAAGAAACGCGCGCGGCGCTCGGGACCGCGATCGACGACCGGTAATTTTAAAACGCAGCGGTCCTAGCGCGCGCTGCGCGCGAAGCACTCACGGACCGACTTCTTGGCTGCGGCGAGACGGGCGCGCGTCGACCCGTGCGAAAGCCCGAGGTGCTCGAAGGTCCGGTCCAGGTAGCTCGCCAGATACTCGGCCTTTTCCTCGCTCGACGGGTGCGTCATTTCTTGCAAGTCCATCAGGTGCTCGACCAGGCCGAACAGGTCCATCGCCTCGTGCAACATCGCGCTCTCGGCCTCGGAGACGACACCGGCTTCCGCGAGCGCTGCGACGCGCTCGCGCGTCGACATCGTGAAGTAGTCCAAACGGTCCTTGGCGCCGGGCGCCAGTCCGATCGCGCACAGATATTCGATGTCGTAACGGCCGCCCGCGGAGCGCTTGGTGTCCCACTCGACGAATTGCTTGGGCGCAAGCGACTCGACTTTCTTACGCATCTCGACCAGTTGCGTCACCTCGCCGGGCGTGAATGATTTGGCCGCGAACGAGCGCAGCAAGCGCAGGAACCGCCGCCGAACCTCCTCGCCGCCCCACCACGCCGAGGCCTTGGCGAACGCGGCCCGCTCCCACAAGGACGCGCGCGAGCGAAAGTACTCCTCGTAGAACGAAATGTCCTGGACGAGCGGTGAGCTCGTGCCCTCGGCGCGCAGACGGAAGTCGAGCTTCAAGATGCGGCCGTCGGAGAACCACTGGTTGATGACCTGCAGTCGCTGCGTCAAGTCGGGCAGATCGACGTCGTCGGCGACCACGACCAGGTCGACGTCGCTGGTGATGCGCGGCTCGCCCACCGCATACGATCCCATAGCGAACACCGCCACGTGCTCGCGCTCGGGGATCATCTCGTCGAAGGCCGCGATCAAGTGGAGGCGTGCGGCCGTCGCGCGCGAGAGTTCGCCGGTGGCGCCGTGCGGTCCGGGACCGAACCCCCGCCGCACGCACTCGGCAAAGGTGCGCAACCGCAAGCGCTCGAACCACTCGCGCTCGCGCATGCGCCGCTCCTCGGCCGCGACTCCGCGCCGGGCGGCGTCCTGGGCCGAGAAGCGCTCCCACTCCGCGATGGTCGTTAGTGTCTCGTCGACGCGGTCGCCGTGCTCGAGCAGCGAGTCGAGGGTCCCGATCTGCGCGCACAACTCGCGCGTCAACAAAGACGACATCCCGGCCACGGCGACGATCAGCTTTCGCGCGGGCGTCGAGTCGGT
>DASPGK010000193.1:0-4618 GCA_035620655.1 Candidatus Krumholzibacteriia bacterium | reverse complement strand
AGTCCGCTTCGATCCGAGCGGCCAAGTGCTCTGGGGTGAGAGATTCGGCGACGCAGGCGCCGACGATGCGGTCGGGATCGGCGTCGATGCGGCTGGGGATCTCGTGCTCACGGGAAGATTCGCCGGCGCGATCGACTTTGGAGGAGCCCCGCTCTATGGATCGAGTTCCAATGTATACCTCGCCAAGCTGGGCGAGGGTTCGATGGAGCCGATACTTTCGATCACAGTCCTGCCGCGTGCCGGAGCGATCGAAGCGCAGTGGGATATCTCGAGCCGGTGGACGCTCGAGCGCTTCTTCGTGCTGCGCGACAATAGTTCGCGCACAGAGCCCAAGATCGTTGCAGCGGGGACTCTTGGACCGAGTAGTGGCGTGCTCATGGACAGAGACGTCGCGCCGGGCGAGACCTACCGGTACGAGCTCGTCGTGACGACGCCGACGGGCGTTCAGTTTCGCTCTCCCGTCGTGACGACGACGGTGCCGGTATACACGACTCAGCTGTCGCAGAATTTCCCCAATCCCTTCAACCCGCGAACCAGCATCTCGTATGTGCTGGCGGCGCGGGCGGACGTGGCACTCGTGATCTTCGATGTCTCGGGAACCTTGGTGCGCCGCATCGACCAAGGGCCGCGGGAGGCGGGGGAGTACGTGGTCGAATGGGACGGCCGCGACGACGCGGGCAACGCGGTGGGGAGTGGGGTGTACTTCTATCGGCTCGAAGGCATCAGCGGTGTCGCGCCGCGCAAGATGGTGCTGCTCAAGTAAGCAAACGCCCCGAGATTGCCGCCGAAGCCCGGTTCTCGCGCGACGCGAGGGCCGGGCTTCTTCGTTCCACCTCGGTTTCGAAGTACGCAAGATAGCGACGGTGTCCGTCGGCGCGGCGGGCGAGGGCGTCCCGCGCCACGTCGAAGAGCATGCGCGCGGCGGCCTCCGACACCGCGCTGCTGCCGTCGAGCAGCGAAAGCGGCACGCGGACATAGCTCGGGCGGTCGTCGTTGAGCGACCAATGCCTGGCCAGCGAGAACACGTCGCACGCGCGTTCGCCCGATGGAATGCCCAGATTGCGCAGCTGCAGCAGGTGAATCAGCTCGTGCGCAATCGTGTGGTGCGAGAGCCGCGACGGGTTCAACCAGATACGCGAACCGCCCGGAACCGCCATCCCGCTCGCGGCCCGCGTGAGTCCGACCGTGATGGTCTCGCCCTCCAACTCGGGAAAGAATCGGCGCACGTAGTCGACGCGTCGTAACACGTCGTTGCGCAGGCGGTGCTTGCGAAGCACGGCACTGGCCACCACGCGGGGCGCGTCGGCGTTTGCGGGGGAAAGAAGTTCGAGCTCGAATTGCACGCGGCGGCCTCGTTTCGCGCGCGACGGTAGCACGGGGCCCGACACGTGGCCAACAATTTTGCGTTGCGAACGACGCGCTACCGGCATAGCATCGGCTCGTCATGGGAAAGATGCGAGCCACGCTCGCCGTTGTCTGCGGGGTGCTGTGCGTCGCCGGACTGGTGTTCGGCGTCGTGTTCACGTACACCTCGCGCACCCTCTTCGACGCGTCGCGATTCTCGCAGCGCGCCGCCGATAGCCTCGCCGAGCCCGCGGTTGCGCGCGTCGTGGCGGCCGAGGTCACCGACCAGATCATTGAGGCTCGCCGCGACCTGACCGCGTACCGGCCCATCATTCTCGGCACGGTCGAATACGTGGTGTCGTCGGCGCCGTTTCGCGCGCTGATTCGCCGCGCGGCCAAGAGGGCCCACGCCACCCTCATTTCGGAAACCGGTGAGGACCTGGCGCTGGCCGCCGCCGACCTGGGCGTCGTCGTCCGCAACGCGCTCGCCATGTACCCCGAGATCGCGGAAAAAATCCCCGAGAGAGCGCAGCTGGTGCTGGGTTCGCCGGAGGACTGGCCCAACGGCAAGCTGCTGCAGCGCGCCCTTCGTATTGGCCACCGCCTGCGCGTGCGCTCCGTGGTCTGGCTGAGCGTCGGCTTCGCGGCGGGCGTGTGCGGGCTGTGGCTCACGCGTCGCCGAGATCGCTACCTGCTCCGGGTGGGAATCGGCCTGACCATTACGTCGTTGGTGCTCGGGGCGGTCGCCCGTTTCGGCGGGGAAGTCATGGCTGCATTCGCGCAATCGCCCGTCGTCGCGGACCTAGTGCGCGGGATGTGGCCCGTCTTCGTCGGCCCGCTCGCGCTCCGCATGCTGATTCTCGCCGCCATCGGTCTGGTGCTGGTGGCGGGCGTGACGTCGCTGTTGCAGAAGGTCGACCTGGAGTCGCTCGCGCGCACGCTGTGGCGCCGCATCGAGACTCGCCCGCTTCGCTCGCGCTGGGCGTTTCCCCGCGCCCTCCTCTTCATTTGTGCCGGGATGCTGGTGGTCCTGTTTCCCTCCCACGCGATCGACGTGATCTTCGTCATCGCCGGCGGCGCGCTCTTCTTCGTCGGCATCCAGGAAGTGTTCACGATCGCGGCGCGCTTCTTCCCGCAGGCGCAGGCCGCGATCGAAGCAGCGACGGAGCGCAAGCGATCCGCGTGGCCGCGCGTGGCCGTGGTCGGCGGCTTGGTGCTGGCGCTTGCGGGAGCGGGAGCATACTGGCTCTCGCGCGACGACGACGGTGTGGTCGCGGCGGCCGGGTCGGCCCTCGACCCGTGCAATCTCCACCCGGAGTTGTGCGACAAGCGATTGAACGACGTCGCCTTCGCGACCACCCACAACTCGATGGCGGCGGCCGACATTTCCGACTGGATGTTTCCCAATCAGGAACGCGGTCTCCGCGCCCAGCTCGAAGAAGGCGTGCGCGGCTTCTTGATCGACATTCACTTCGGTGTGCCGGTGGGCGATCGCATCCGCACCGAGCTCGAGGACGAGAAAGCGTCGATGGAGAAATACACGGAGGCGCTGGGAGCGGAGGGCGTGGACGCCGCCATGCGCATCCGCGATCGGCTGGTGGGCGAGCCCAGCGGCGACCGCGAGGTCTATCTCTGCCACGGGTTCTGCGAGCTGGGTGCCGAGCGTTTCTTCGACGCGCTAGAAGGCGTGCGCGGCTTTCTGGTCGCAAACCCGCGCGAGGTCCTGATCATCGTCATTCAGGACGAAGGTGTCGCGCCCGCCGACGTCGCGACGTGCTTCGAGAAGAGCGGACTCGTGGAGTTCGTGTACCAAGGCAGCGTCACACCGCCCTGGCCGACGCTGCGCGAGATGATCGACGGCGACCAGCGCGTGCTGGTGTTCGCGGAGAACAACGCGGAGGGCGTGCCCTGGTACCACCACGTATGGGAGGTATTCCAGGAAACCCCGTACCGCTTCCTGGATCCGGCTGAGTTCTCAAACAAGCCGGGCCGCGGGGGCACGTCAGGCTCGTTGCTCCTCATGAACCACTGGATCGAGACCACACCCGCGCCCAAGCCGAGCAACGCCGAGGTGGTCAACGCTTACGACTTCCTGCTCAAGCGGGCGCGGGCGTGCAAGCGCGAGCGCCGCATGGTGCCCAACTTGATCGCGGTCGATTTCTATGGGACCGGCGACTTGCTGCGCGTGGTCGACGCGATGAACGGGATCGAGGAACCTACCGTCGTGGCGCCGTAGCGTCCACCCGAAACGTCTCCGAGTACGCGTGGCCTTCGGCGTTGAAGCGCTCGCCGCCGACACGACCCGTCAAGCGCGCGCGTCCCTCCAGTTGGAAGAAGAAAGAGCGCCGCGTTTCGTCGGCGCGGAACAGCGGCTGTTCGCCGCCACCCGTCTCGGCGACGAAGCGCCGGTCGACGTCGATGCGGATCGAAAGCGAATCGTCGCCCGAGACCGCGCTCAACAGCACGCTTGCGGGCTCGGACGACGGCGTATCGCTCGCGGTCGTGTTCTGCGTGATGCGCGTGCGCGGCGGTCCGCTGGGGCGCCGCGCCTCGACCGGCCTCCACAGTACGGTGTAGTCGTGGGTCAAGACGAACGGTCGCGGCCCCGCTGCGTCGAAGAGCGCGAAGAGGACGGGCTGGTTCGCGAGCGCGTCCATCGAGGTCGCGAAACGCCCGTAGAGGACGCTCACCTCGCCCGCGTGCACGATGCCCCAGTCCCACACCGCGTCGCGGAAATGCCCCCAGTTGTGGTCGTGGTAACCCACACCGTCGAGCGGAAACGTCGTGCCGCCGATGGTGACGCGCCCGCGCATGTGACCGCGCACCACCGGGACGACGTAGCCGAAGGGAACCTCCGAGCCCATGGGCGTGATGGGCGGGATGACCTGGTGAGGCGTGGGCGTCAATTCGAGGACCACCGTGATGGGCCGCGCGAGTGAGTCGGCGAGGGCCAGGTGCACGCGGTACACGCCGGCCTCGAGATGCACCGTGTTCAAACCGGCCACGAGGTCGGCCGAGCGGTGCGAAGCCGCGATCTCGCGGCCCGGCAGCACGTCGACGATCTTGGTGCGCGCGCCGGTGTGGTCGACCATCTCGAACAGAACCACCGCGCGCGAGTAGCCGCTGGGCGCGAGGTCGCCCTCGGTGGCGATCCCGCTGATCGACACATATAATGAACGCCCTGCGTCGTCGTGGTAGTTGAAATAGTGCCACTCGGCCCAGGTCTGCGCGGAGTCGACGACGGGCGGGTGGAACGCGTCGATCTCGTTTAGCA
>DASPGK010000192.1:0-3607 GCA_035620655.1 Candidatus Krumholzibacteriia bacterium | reverse complement strand
CCGCGGCCGCCGCGCCGTCGCCTTTCTTCGCCAGCGATTGCGCGCGCACGAACTCGTGGTACGCGGAGAGCGGGTCGCCGGCGGGCGCGGGGGCGGCGTCGAGGAGCTCCAGCGCGCGCTCGGCGCGACCGGCATCGAAGCTCAAGCGCGCTCGCTGCAAGTAGTAGCGGGTCGCGGCGCGGTCGCTCTTGGGCGCGGCCTCGCGCGCCAGCAGGCTCTCCGCTTGCGCGTAGCGACCGAGCTCGGTGAGCAGGCGCACGGCCAGGACCGCGTCGGCGTCCGTGCGCGCGGGTCCGCCGGAGCGCAGCGCGTCCCAGGCCAACCGGGGCTCGCCGTGGCTGGCGAGGAGCGCGGCGCGGCGCGACGGAGCCAACCCGCCGTCGGTCGAATCCGATCGTGCAGGGCCTGCCGAAACGCACGCGACGGCTCCGGTCAAAATGACCCAACGACGCAGCATGGGTTGCATGGATCAATTATAAGGCGCGCCGGAGAACTCCGGCAACCGGCGCGAGGCAGTGAGAGTGGATCATGACCAGAAACAAGCAAGGAGTGTGCGCGACTTCACATGCCGCGACGCGCCCGCTACTCCCACTCGATGGTGCTGGGGGGCTTCGAGCTCACGTCGTAGACGACCCGATTGACGTGCGGCACGCGGTTGATGATGCGGTTGGAGACCTCGCGCAAGAACTCGGTGGGAAGCTCGGCCCAGTCGGCCGTCATTCCGTCGGTGCTGGTCACGGCGCGCAGCACGATCGGAAACGCGTACGTGCGCGCGTCGCCCATGACGCCCACACTCTTGACCGGCAGGAGCACGGCGAGCGCCTGCCAGACCTTCTCGTACAAGCCGAACTCGCGCAGCGCGTCGACGAAGATAGCGTCCGCTTGGCGCAGAATCGCGAGCTTTTCTTCGGTGACTTCGCCCAGCACGCGCACCGCGAGGCCGGGCCCCGGGAACGGGTGGCGGCTGAGCTGGTCGCGCGGCAGGCCGAGTTCGGCGCCGACCGCCCGCACCTCATCCTTGAAGAGCAGTGCCAGCGGCTCGACCAGCTTGAAGCGCATGTTCTTGGGGAGCCCGCCCACATTATGGTGGGTCTTGATCGTCACCGACGGCCCGCCGGTCGAAAAACTCTCGATGCGGTCCGGGTAGAGTGTCCCTTGGGCGAGGAATTCGAAGGGCCCGCGCTTCGTGCTCACTTCCTCGAAGATCTCGATGAATAGGTTGCCGATGCGCTTGCGCTTCTCTTCGGGGTCGTCCACACCCTTCAAGCGCTCGAGGAAACGCGCGCGCGCATCGACCACGTCGAGCGGCGCGGAGAGGTGCGAGCCCAACAGGTCGACCACGCCTTCGCGCTCACCCGCGCGCAACAGTCCGTTGTCGACAAAGACGCAGTGGAGCTTCTTCCCGATCGCCTTGTCGATCAGGCAGGCGACCACCGAGCTGTCCACGCCGCCGCTGACCGCGCACACGACGCGCCCGTCGCCGACGGCGGCGCGAATCTCGTCCACCATTTGTGCGACGATCGCGCCCGTCGACCAGGTGCGCTCGGCCTTGCACACCGAAAAGAGAAAGTTCTCGAGGATGGTGTCGCCGAAGGCGGTATGGTGAACCTCGGGGTGGAATTGCACCGCGTATGCGTTCTTGGGCGGCACGTGGAAGGCCGCCATCTCGCCTTCGGCCGACGTGGCCAGCACCGCCACCGCGCCGTCGGCGCCGCGCACGGTGTCGCCGTGGCTCATCCACACCGATTGCTCGACGGGCGTGTTGCGAAACAAGGGATGATCGGGGTTGGCGCGGATGCGGGTGTGTCCGTATTCGGCCTTGCCGGCGCGTTCGACGGATAGTCCGAGATCGCGCGCGACCAACTGCATGCCGTAGCAGATCCCGAGCACCGGTCGGTCCCACGACCAGATGTCTTTGGGGATCGTGGGTGCCCCGGCTTCGAACACGCTGGCCGGCCCGCCGGAGAGAATGACGCCCGCGGGATCGTGCTCGAGGACGCGCTCGCGCGCCGCGTTCCACGGCAGCACCTCCGAGAACACGCCCTTCGAGCGAATGCGGCGCGCGATGAGCTGCGTGAACTGGGAGCCGAAGTCGAGTATGACGATTCCGCGCGCGGGCATGGTCACACGTGACGGAAGTGTCGCCTCCCGGTGAAGAGCATGGCCAGGTTGGCGTCGTCGGCGGCCGCGATCACCTCGGCGTCGCGAATCGATCCGCCCGGCTGCACCACCGCGGCGATGCCGACCTTCGCGAGCTCCTGCACGCCGTCGGCGAAGGGAAAGAAGGCGTCCGAGGCCGCGACCGCGCCCTTGACCGCGAGCCCCGCCTTGGCCGCCTTGTGCGCGGCCAAGTGCGACGAGTCGACGCGGCTCATTTGCCCCGCGCCGATGCCCACCGTCCCCTCCGCGTCGGTAACGACGATGGCGTTCGACTTGACGTGCTTGGCCACGATCCAGGCCATGCGCAGCGCGGTCATCTCCTCCGCGCGCGGCTTGCGGCGCGTCACCGTCTCCGCGCGATCCCATTCCGGGAAGCCGGCGTCGTCGTCTTGCACGAGTGCGGCGTCCTGCATCCACACGCCCATGAGCCCCGGCTTACCCGCTTCCCAATGCGCGGCCGGGATCGTCACCACCCGCACGTTCTTCTTCTTTTCGAGCACGCCGCGCGCACCGGCATCGACGTCGCGTGCGATGACGACTTCGAGGAACAACTGCCCCATCTCTTCGGCCAGCGCCGGTGTCACGGTTCCGTTCACGGCCACCACACCTCCGAAGGCGCTCACGGGGTCGGTCTTCAAGGCGCGGCGCCACGACGCGAGCACGTCCGAGAGCCACGCCGCCCCGCACGGGTTGTTGTGCTTGATGATGGCGACGCTGCCGGGCCCGAGGTCGCGCACGAGTCCGAACGCGCCCATGATGTCGAGATAATTGTTGAACGAGAGCTCCTTGCCCTGGAGCTGCTGCATCGCGACCACCGGCGAATCCACCACCGTTCGATAGAGGGCGCCGCGCTGGTGCGGGTTCTCGCCGTAGCGCACGTCCGTTACCTTGGAGAGCCCAATCGCGAGGCGCTCCGGGAGCTGCTCGGCCGGAAGCGCGCCGCGGAAGGCGTGCGAGATGGCGGCGTCGTAGGTTGCGGTCAGCGCGAACGCGTGCGCCGCCAGGCGCGCCCGCGTGGCAAGCGACGTCGCTCCGCTCGACTTCAGCTCGGCTATCGCGTCCGCATACTGCGACGGGTGCGTCAGCACGGTGACGTGCTTGTGGTTCTTGGCCGCGGCGCGAATCAGCGTGATGCCGCCGATGTCGATGTACTCGATCAGCTCGTCGGGCGACATCCCGGATTGGAACTTTTGTTCGAAGGGATACAGATTAACGATCACGAAGTCGATCGGGTCGGTGGCCTGCTCGTCGAGGGTGCGCACGTGCTCGGGGTTGCCGCGGTCCGCGAGGATGCCGCCGTGGATCTTGGGGTGCAGCGTCTTCACGCGCCCGCCCAGGATCTCGGGGCTCTTCGTGTAGTCGGAGATCTCGCGCACCGCGAGCCCCTTCTCTTCCAGAAACGTCTTGGTCCCCGACGAGGCGATGAGCGAGAGTCCCGCGTCGCCAA
>DASPGK010000191.1:0-5779 GCA_035620655.1 Candidatus Krumholzibacteriia bacterium | reverse complement strand
CCCGCGACGACGCCGGGTCGTTCCTCACCGGCGGGGCCGAAACTCACCAATCGCATGTCGCTAACTCGTCAGTTTGCTCAGACGTGACAGGAACTCTTCCTTATCGATGAACTCGACCGCGCGCAGGTTCTGGCGCTCGCGCCCGGTCGCGTCGATGAACACGATGGTCGGGACTCCGCGGATGTCGAACTTCTTGCGCAGCTCGCGCACCGCGGGGGAACCGTGCTGCGTCAGGTCGGCCTTGAGCGGCACGATGCCCTTGGCCGCCTCGATCACCTCGGGCTGGTTGAACGTGAGGTGGTCGAGCTCCTTGCACGGCAAGCACCACTCGGCCGCGAAATCGATGACGACTGCCTTGCCTTGCTCGGCCGCCTGCACGAGCGCGGCTTCTTCGTACGGGATCCAGGGGATGCCCGCGACGGCGCTGCGCCCGAGGATGTTACCCGGCGCCAAGACGAGGTAGAGGCCGTACAGCGGGGCCACCACGCCCACGAAGCGCCGGAAGCCGCTGAAGAACAGCGAGGACGTCTTCACTTTGGAAACGAAACCCAGCATGACGCCACCGACCACCAGCACGGCGCCCAGCAGGATGAAATACAGCGTGTCGCCGACGATCGGACGCAGGAAGTACGCCGCCATCGCGAGCAACACAATGCCGAAAAGCTTGCGCACCCATTCCATCCACTCGCCCGATTTGGGAAGCCGCGTAATATTGCCCGACGCGATCGCGAGCACCACGAAGGGAAGCCCGAGGCCCAGCGCCAGGACGAAGAAGAGCGAAAAGCCGAGCAGAGGGTTGCCGACTTCGCCGACGAAGGTCAACAGCCCCAGCACGAACGGTCCGATGCAGGGTGCGGCGACGATGCCCACCGTCAGTCCCATCAGAAAGGAACCGACGGTGCCCTGCTTGGCCGTGCCCGCGACACCGGCGAGGCGCGTCGGCACACGGATCTCGTAGACGCCGAACATCGAGAGGGCCAGGCCCACCATCACGAGCGCGATCACGGCCAGCACGATGGGATTCTGCAACGCCGAGCCGAAGAGACTTCCCGTCAGCGCGGCAACCAGCCCCAGCGTGGAGTACATCACCGCCATGCCGAGCAGATACAACGCGGCCAAGAGCACGGTACGACCGCCGCGTCCCTTGGCCTGGCCGCCGAAATAACTCACCGTAATTGGAATCATCGGATACACGCACGGCGTCAGATTGAGCGCCAGACCGCCGAGGAACACGAGTACGAACGCGAACAGCCACCCGCGCTTCGCGATGGCGTCCTTGAGCGCGTTGCCGTCGCTGCCCGCGCCGTCGCCGGTCTTACCGAGCACGGCGGTGAAGTCGATGCGGTCGAAGACCTCCGGACTCGCGAGGTCGACCGGATCGCGTGGCGACGAGATCGCGAGTAGGATTGGGACCTCGAGCGTTTGCGGGAGCAGGCACTTCTCGTTGTCGCACGCTTGGTAGGTAATGGTGGCGGTGACGATCGAGGTGTCTATCGGCACGTCGCTCGCGACGTCGATCACCGCACCGACGTACACGGTGCCGTCGTACAAGCGAAGCGGCGCCTCGGCGAAGGCGAGCTTCATTTCGGCCCCTGGCGGGTAGACGATGCCGCGCAGCGTCACACCCGGGGGCAGCTCGAAGGCGACCTCGGTGGGAACGAGAAACTCCTCGGAGGCCGGGTTCGCGTTGACGTGCCAGGGCGCGGTGATCTTGATCTCCAGCGCCAGTTGCGCCGACCCGCCTTGGGGCACGTTCGAGAGCGACACATAGCCGGTGGCCGAAACCGGCTCGCCGGCGAACGGATCGGTGAACTGGGCGTGGCCGGGCACCGCCGCGATGAGCGCGGCAGACACCCCTGCAAGCAGCGAAAGTCGTTTTTTCATAATGGGTTTTGGAAGAACTCCTGCGCGGAGGGTCACCACGTGGTACACCGCGCCCGCTGGGTTGGTTGCGGGATGATAGCGCGTCCGGGCGTCCACGGCAACGGCCGGCCGGAGGTCATCAGTCCGGCGCCGTAATGACCATGCGATCGAGCAGATAGGGCAAAAGATGCCGATGGACGTGCTTGGCCACCATCCAGCAGTACTTGCCCTTCTTCGGCTCGACGATGCGGACCGTCGTCGCCACCGTCAGGGTCTGCGGCGAGGAGTCCTTCATGAGGATGTACGAGATGGTATAGCTCAGCCCGAGCATGGTGCCCTCGTACGCCACCTCGCGCTCGTCGCGGTGGACTTCCTTGGTGCCGCGATGAAACGCCAGTTGGGCGACGCGGTCGATGTCGCGGAAGGTCGAGTACTCCATGGGCGCGACGTACGCGTCGGAGTAGATGGACTTGGGCTCGGTGCCGGCGACGAAGGTCGATTGCGGCACCGGGATGCGCACGACGTCGTGGCTCTGCGCTACGCCCGCCATGACGACCAGTCCGATCGCCAGCGCGATCAGGATCACGAAGGCGATCAAGAGAACGATCTTGATGGCGGTGACGATCATAGGTTCCTCCGGCTCCCCATGTTACCGCTTCACCGCGAGGGTCACGCCGTCGCGAATCGGCAGCATGACCAAATCGACGCGTGCATCGCGCAGCACGTGCTCGTTGAACGCCGCCAGCGCGCGCGCATCGTCGGTCTTGGGGTCCAGCACCTCGCCGCTCCACAGCACGTTGTCGGCCGCGAGCACGCCGCCCGGGCGGACCTTGGGGACGCACGCGTCCCAGTAACGAACGTAGTTGGTCTTGTCGGCGTCGATGAAGACAAAGTCGATCGGGCCCGCGAGGGTTGCGATGGTGTCGAGGGCCGGCGCGAGCGCGAGCGTGATCTTGCGGCCGTGCGGGCTTCGCTCCCAGAACGAGCGCGCGATCGCGGTCGCCTTGGGATCGATGTCGCAGGTCACGATCGACCCGTCGTCGGGGAGTCCTTCGGCCATGGCGAGCGCGCTGTAGCCGGTGAAGGTCCCGATCTCGAGCACGCGCTTCGCACCCGCAATGCGCACGAGGAATTTGAGCAGCAAGCCCTGGGTGTGACCGACCATCATCTGGGGCTTCGTCGTCTGCGCGCGCGTCACCGCGGCGAGCTCGGCGAAGAGCGCGGGCTCGGGTGTGGAATGCGCATCCGCATACGCCTCGATGGTCTCGGGGATGAAGCTGATCATCGCGGGGAGCATACGCCGCTGGACAGTCCCTGACCAAGCCCCTATCTTGGTGTCTCCATGCAGGTTCTCTATCTCATCCGGCACGCCGAGACCGGCTTCAACCGCCACGGGCGCGTCCAGGGCCATACCGAGTCGACCTTGAGCCGGCTCGGGATCGAGCAGGCCAAGCGCATCGGGAAACGTCTCGACTACGTCGACTTCGTCGCCGCGTACGCGAGCCCGTCGAAGCGCACCATGCAGACCGCGCGCCTCGCCTTCGACGACACCGTGGAGATACACGCGCGCGAGGGGTTGCGCGAGATTCGCTTGGGGAAGTGGGAGGGCGAGAAAGCGACCACGCTACGGCGCCGCTACCCGCGCCAGGTGAAGCTCTGGTTCCACCAGCCGAGCGCCGTTCGCATCCCCGGAGCCGAGACCGTGGCGCAGTTTCGTCGCCGTGTGGTGCGCGCCATGAACGGCATTCGCGAGGCGCACCCGTCGGGGGAGATCGCGATCGTGACCCACGGCGGTGTGATCTGCGCGTACCTGACCGCGGCGCTCGGAATGAAGCTCGACGATCTATGGAGCTTCAAGATCCGCAACGGCTCGGTGACGCGGGTGCTCTTTCCGCAGGGCCGGGCGCGCATCGATCTGCTGGGCGACATCCATCATCTCAACGGCGCGTTCCGCGAATCGCCCAAGCGGCCGTTTCGGCTGTTTCCGTAGGCGGCGTTCAATCGTCGTAGCGCGACCGCCCGCGAATCTCCCGAATCGTCCCGCCCGCCATTGCGAGCGACAGCACCGCGCCCGCCACGAACCCCCCGATGTGGGCGAACCAGGCCACCCCGCCCGACATCTCGCGCACGCCCAGCGACAGGAATCCCTGCAGCGACTGCATCACGAACCAGAGCACGAGCAGCACGGCGGCCGGGACTTCCATCATGCGAATGAAGATGCCGAGGAACACGAGGGTCAGCACGCGCGCCTTGGGATACATCACCATGTACGCGCCCAGTACACCGGCCACGGCACCGCTGGCACCCACCGTCGGGACGGTCGAGTTGGGATTGAAGAAGATGTGTGCGAGTCCGGCCAGCACACCGCACACAATGTAGAAGAAAACGAACTTCACGTGCCCCAGCACGTCTTCCACGTTGTTCCCGAAAATCCACAGGTAAAGCATGTTGCCGAAGATGTGCATGACACTCCCGTGCATGAACATCGACGAAATCAGGGTGAGCGGAAGGAACGCCGGTCCGGCTTGATGCTCGAAGTACTGATCGGGTCCCACCAAATCCTCGAAGCGCGTGATCTCGTAGGGAATGGCACCCCACGCAGCCACGAAGCCGTCCAACCGTTCCCCGAGCATCATCTCGTAGGCGAACACGACGACGTTGATCGCGACGAAGAGCATCGTCACGTAAGGGCGCGTGCGCGTGGGGTTGTGGTCCTTGAGCGGAAACACGGGTTACCCCTTGAAAAGGGCCGCCAGAGCGCGCTCGCAATGGCGAAGCGGCTCCTGTCGCGCGATGCGACGCGCGCGGTTCAGATCCGCGAGGAATCGAAGCGACGCCGCGTCGTCGACGTCGTACCACGGCGGCAGGAGTGCCAGCGACAATCGCTCGTCGTCCACGCGATCCAGCGTCTCGTCGAGTACGTTCGCAGCTCCCCAGTGAACGTCGCGAAACAACGCGGGTGCGGGCGCGCGCAGCCCGATCAGGTAATAACCGCCGTCGATGGCAGGCCCGATCACGACGTCGCGGTGCTTGAGCGATTGGAATGCCTTCTTGAGGTAAGCGAGCGGGAGGTCGGGACTGTCCGAGCCCACGATCACGGCGCGATCGCCGGGGTTTCGAAGCAACACCGCGAACGCGGCCGTCAATCGGGCGCCCAAATCGCCGTCGCCTTGCGCCACGACGGACCACTTCGGGTCGAGTATCGCCTCCAGTCCGGCCGATCGACCTCCCGAGAGAAACACCGTCGGGCGGTACTTGGAATCGCGCAGCCGGGCGAAGAAGTCGGCCATGAAGGCGACGTACACGTCGCGCGCCTCGTCCGCCGTGAGCGCCGGCTCGAGCCGCGTTTTTACCTCTCCTGCCACCGGTGAGCGCACGAAGACGCCTAACCTGTTTCTCGGTAGGGTATTGCTGGTTTCCGGGGCTTGTGGGCGCGCGGCCATGCCCGACACTCTACCACGCGCGGTCGGGCGTCGACGCGGCGAATCCGGAGCGACTCGGGTGTCGCGAACAGGCGGTTGACACTCCCGCGCGTTCGCAGTACCTTCATGCGCGGAAGTCTTTGTGAATAAGGTTACAAGCCCACGACAAGGCTTCCCGATCACCCCCAAACCGACAGGTGTCGCAGGCCGCATTATCATGGAGCTCGCGCTCAAATACTTGCCCCTCATCGTCCTGTTTCTGTTGGCCGTGATGATTCCCATCATCATGCTGGCCATCGCCGGTGTCACGGGCCCGCGCCAGCCCAGCCCGCGCAAGATGACGCCCTTCGAGAGCGGCATCGAGTCGCTGGGGGATACGCGCCATCGCTTCTCGGTGCGCTTCTTTCTGGTCGCGCTCCTCTTCATCATCTTCGACATCGAAGCCGTCTTCATATTCCCGTGGGCCGTCCTGTTTCGCGAGCTGGGACTGTTCG
>DASPGK010000190.1:0-5600 GCA_035620655.1 Candidatus Krumholzibacteriia bacterium | reverse complement strand
TCCGGATCGACGCCCGCGCGTGCCGGGATTGCCACCCCGGCCCTCACGGCGCGCAGTTCGATCGTCGCAAGGACGGTGGCGCGTGCGAGAGCTGTCACGACGCGGCGCACTTCGTGCCCGCGAGCCGCTTCGATCACGCGCGCGTGAAATCGTTCCCGCTGGAAGGCGCGCACAAGAAGGTCCCGTGCGGCCGCTGCCACCCCATGGTCACGCCGTCGGATGGCAAGCGGATGGTGTTGTACCGTCCGACGTCGTCGCGCTGCGAGGATTGCCACGCCGGCGACGGCGTCTTGGGAGGTCGATCGTGAGTACCGTTAGATCGTACCGAGTCGTTTTTTGGGTGAGTATCGCGGTCGCTGGACTCCTGCCGATCGCGGTGGGCCGCGGGCGTCACAGCGCGTTCGCCGCCGACGAGACGGTGCAGACGCCCAACCCGCACGGCGACTATAAGGAAGACTGCAGCCTGTGCCACCGCCCGGACGGCTGGAAGCCCGCGCGCATCGGCCCCAAGTTCGACCACGAGAAGTTCGGCGTTCCCCTTTCCGGGGCGCACGCGTCGGTGCGGTGCACGCAGTGCCATACCAACCTGGAGTTCTCGATGGCGCCCACCGCATGCGTCGACTGCCACGCCGACGTCCACAACGGAGAGCTGGGCACCGACTGCGCGCGCTGCCACGGCACGCGCAACTTCATCGATCGAAACGACAAGATTCGGATGCACCGCCTGACGCGCTTCCCGCTCTCGGGCGCCCACCTCACCCTCGACTGCGAGATGTGCCACCAGCTGGCCTCGCCGGACGGGTTGAGCTGGGTCAATACCCCGACCGATTGCGAGTCGTGCCACATCGAGCAGTTCGAAGCGACCACCAATCCCGACCACGTCTCGGCCGGCTTCAGCCAGGACTGCGCGTCGTGCCACAACGAACAGACCTGGCACCGGGTCCGCTTCGACCACGCCGGCACCAGCTTCCCGCTGACCGGGGCGCACGTGTCGGTGGCGTGCGATCGGTGCCACATCGGCGGCGTGTACACCGGTACGCCGAGCGCGTGCGTCGCGTGCCACCAGGACGACTACGACTCCACCACCGATCCCAGCCACATCGCGGCCGGATTCCCGACCGACTGCGCCGCGTGCCATACCACGTCGACTTGGGACGGCGCGCGCTTCGATCACACCCAGTGGTTCCCGATTTTCACCGGGGTACACCGCGACAAGTGGAGTCGCTGTTCCGATTGCCACCCCAACGCGGCGAGCTTCGCCGAATTCTCGTGCCTGGGTTGCCACCCGCACAGCGACCAGGCCAAGACCGACGACCAGCACCAGGGCGAAAACGGGTACACCTACGACTCGCAGGCCTGCTACACGTGCCATCCGCAAGGGAGGAAGCCGTGAGCCGGACCTTCGCGTTCGTTCTGGCGATGGCGTCGGCATGGGTGTGGGCGCCGAGCGCCTCGGCGCGGACCTGCCGTATCACCTACCTCACCAGTGCCACCGCGTACGTCGACGCGGGCCTGGACGAAGGACTCGCGGTCGGCGCGAGGATCGAAGTGGTCCGGGACGGTGTCGTGATCGCGACACTGGTCGTCACCGACGCCTCGACGCATCGCGCCGCGTGCGCGGTGGAGTCGACGACGGCCGCGCTCGCGGTCGGGGACGAGGCTCGCTTCGCGCCCCGCGAAACCAAGACCAGCGCGGGGAGCGTTGCGGTCCCCGCGCAACCGCAGCCCACGGAGGCTCCAGCACCGACGTTGCAGGGAAGAGCCGACCCCAAGCTCCGGGCCCTGGGGCTGCGCGGACGCGTCGGCGTTCGCTTCCTGGGCGTGTTCGACCAGAGCGGCTTCGGCGGCGACATGACACAACCGTCGGCGGACGTTCGCGTCGACGGGACGCGCGTCGCCGGGTCGTCGTTCGATATCCAGGTCGACGTGCGCGCGCGCCACACCACGCAGTCGACCGCGGAAGGAACCGACGTCAACGACGGTGAAGCGCGCGTGTATCGCTTGAACACCGTGTGGCGATCGGCGAAGGACCGTCTCCGAGTCACCGCCGGGCGCCAGTTCTCGTCGGCCTTGACGAGTGTGAGCACCTTCGACGGCGTCCAGGCCGAGTATCAGCGCGAGCGCTGGGGCGGCGGCGTCTTCGCGGGCACGCAGCCGAGGCCTATCGACTACGGCTTCTCGACCGACATCCAGGAGTACGGCGCGTTCCTGCGCACGCGCAGCGCGCCCCGCGCGCCCGTGCGCTGGGAAGTCGTGCTGGCCGGCATTGGCTCCTACGAACAGGGCGAAATCAACCGCGAGTACGTCGCCGTCCTCGGCCGAGTGGCATCGAGCCGGTTGTCGTTGATCCTGCAGCAGCAGATCGACGTGTACCGCGGCTGGCGCCAGGAGGCGGAAGACAAGTCGTCGTCGATCACCAGTACGTTCACCACCGCGCGCTACCGCGCCACGCGCAACCTCGATCTCGACCTCGGTTACGACAATCGCCGCGACGTCCGCGTGTACCACGACTACATCGACCCCGAAGTCGCGTTCGACGATTCCTACCGCGAAGGCGTGTGGGGCGGCGCCGCGCTGCGATTCGCGCAACGCTTCCGCGTGGGCGCGGTGGTGCGATCGAACGGCGGCGGCTCGGCCGGCGATGCGACCTCGTACACGCTGACGGCGTCGGCCAGCCGCGTGAGCCCGGCGAACCTCGACCTGCGCGTGCGCTCGACGCGCTACGACAACGAGCGCTCGGATGGGTGGATGTTCGCGTTCTCCAGCGGATGGGCGCCCGACCCGCGCGTGACCCTCGGCGTCACCGCGGGGCTGCGTGAGGACAACGGGAAGACCATCGCTACCCCCGACGTGAGCACGTCGTGGATCGGCGCCGACCTCGACCTCGGACTCGCGGACGGCTGGTACCTCAATCTATCCGGCGAGCACAACGGCTCGGGCGACGACGCCTACGACCAGGTGTACACCGGCCTGAGCTGGCGCTTCTAACGCCCGTCGGTTTCCTCCCGCCCTGCTCGGTGATATACTGGCCCACCCGGCGCCCGCTCCGCGGCGCCGTTCTCCATGCTCGTCAATTGCGTCGCATATCAGAAGGGCCAGCGCGTCGCCGACATCACCATCGGCGAGATCGGCTCGTACCTCGATCGCCCCGACTGCTTCGTGTGGGTCGCGATCAAGGATCCCGAGCCGGAGGAACTGGACGCTTTGCAGAAAGAGTTCGACCTGCCCGCTCTCGCGGTCGAAGACGCGCGCCACGGTCACCAGCGCCCCAAGATCGAAGAGTACGGGAGCTCGCTGTTCGTCGTGCTGCAGCCCATCGAGCGAGAGGGCGACGAGCTGCGCACCGGCGAAGTCGCGGTGTTCGTCGCCGACCGCTACGTGCTCACCGTGCGCCGGGGAGCGCGCGAGGGTTTCGTGGGCGTGCGCCGGCGCACCGAGCAAGAGCCCGATCTCCTGAAGCACGGGCCGGCGTACGTCCTCTACGCCCTCATGGACACCGTGGTCGACCGCTACTTTCCCATCGTCGATGCGCTGACGGAGGAGATCGAACGCATCGAGGAGCGCATCTTCGCGGGCCAGACCACGCGCGCGCACATCGAGGCGCTCTACGAGCTCAAGCGCGACCTCATGACGATAAAGCACGCCGCGGCTCCCCTGCTGGAAGTGACGGGCAAGCTCCACGGCGGGCGCGTGCCGCCCATGTGCATGGGACTGCACGACTATTTTCGCGACGTGTACGACCACCTGATCCGCTTGAACCAGTCCATCGACAACCTGCGCGACATGGCCACGACGGCCACCGCGGTCAATCTGTCGCTGGTGCAAATCCAGGAGAACGAGGTCACCAAGCGGCTGGCCGCGTGGGCCGCGTTGATCGCGGTTCCCACCATGGTGGCGGGCATCTACGGCATGAACTTCCGCCACATGCCGGAGCTCTCGTGGAAGTACGGCTACCCCGCGGTGATGGCGGCCATCGCCGCCATCGACGGCTATCTCGTGTATCGATTCCGTAAAGCGAAGTGGCTCTGACGCCGCTCGTATCTCGATCAACGCCGACAAGGAGGACTCCGATGAAAACGTTGCCAATGGTGGCGATCGCACTCTCGTTCGCGGCATCCGTGCACGCGGCGATTCGCGTCGAACCGGTGGAATACAAGCAGGGCGACACCACCCTGCGCGGCCAGCTCGTCTACGACGACGCGGCCACGGGCAAGCGCCCCGGCGTGCTGGTGGTGCACGAATGGTGGGGCTTGAACGACTACGCGAAGATGCGCGCGAAGATGCTGGCCGAAGCCGGCTACGTGGCCTTCGCGCTCGACATGTTCGGCGACGGCAAGACCACCGAGCACCCGGAGGAAGCGGGCAAGTGGGCGACCGCGATCGCGGCCAACCAGCAGCTCGGCGTGGATCGCTTCAACGCCGCGTGGGATCTCTTGAAGAAGAACGAGCGCGTCGACGCGGCGCACATTGCCGCCATCGGCTATTGCTTCGGCGGATCGACGGTGCTCACGATGGCGTTTTCCGGCGCGGACCTCGACGGTGTCGCGAGCTTTCACGGCATCACGCCCGCCGAGCCCACGGGCAAAGTCACCGCGAGCATTCTGGTGTGCATCGGGGCGGCCGATCCCTTCATTCCCGCGGAGCAGGTGGCGACCTTCCAGGAGAACGTCGCCGCCGCGGGCGCGGACTGGCAGTTGGTCTTGTACGCGGACGCCAAGCACAGCTTCACCAACCCGGGCGCCGGAGACCGCGGCTTGCCGGCGCTCGCGTACAACGAAAAGGCGGACAAGCGCTCGTGGGCACTGCTGCTCGACTTCCTGGCCGAAGTCTGCAAGTGAGTCTGCTCGGCCGTAGACAGGGGTGTACCCCTGGTATATGATGCGCACCTTGCGCCGTAATCACGTCTGAAGAGGAGGGCCAAGATGAAGCTTCAAGTAATGGCCGCGGCTGGCATCGCGATGGTGGTCGCGAGCGTCGCGTCCGCGGAGATCCGCGTCACCGACCGCACCCAGCGTTGGGACTTGAGCATCGAGACGCGCTACACGGATTCCGCGGAGTTCGAGGGGGGCTACGGGACAAAGTTGAGCCTGGATGACGACCTCGGGTGGGGGTTCCAGTTCGGCTACAACCTGAACGAGCGCTTCAACCTTGGATTCCTCATGAGTTGGCGGTCGATCAGCTATAACGCGACCTATTTCAGCCAGACCGACCCGACGTCTGCGCTCAACTATGGCGGCTGGCTCGACACCGGAACCTTCGCCGCGATGGGTCAGTTCAATATTTTTCCCAACACCTTCACACCCTACGTCAACGGCGGTATCGGGTGGACGCTGATCGACACCAACATCGTCGCGGACTACTACACCGGATGTTGGTACGACCCCTGGTGGGGTTACGTCTGCAACGGCTACACCTCGACGTACGGCACCGACACGGCGTCGTTCCTGGTCGGCGTGGGCGTGCGACTGGAGCCCAGCGAAGCCGTGTTCATCCAAGCCGGCTACGAGCGGGCTTGGCTCGACGACGCGAGTTCCGACGGTTTCAACATGGTTCGCGTCGTTCTCGGCTTTACCAACTAGCCGGCGGATTGACGGCGGCAT
>DASPGK010000189.1:0-2089 GCA_035620655.1 Candidatus Krumholzibacteriia bacterium | reverse complement strand
GAAGACGTCGAATGTGTTGGGTTCGCGCCACGTGGACAACGGCCGGTCGTCACCGGGGGGCCGTGGGTCCAACTTTACCTTTCGCGCTGCGACGTATCGGTGGACCCATATCAGCCCGTCCGTATCCACGTAGATCTCGCGGTACGCGGGTTTCGCTTTCGGAATCTCGTAGGTCTCGCCACCGCGACTAAACCTCCGCGCCCACGCCTGCCACTCGGAGCGTTCCTCCTTGACCAGTTCGACCGGTTCGACATCCCGCTCAATGTGCACGAGGGGATCGCCCTGGATGTCGAACGCGTAGCGATCGTTTCGACCACTGACAACGTGCCCGTCCCTGCTCAGTGCACTCTTAGTTGCAACGACGAAATTCTCCCGATGGCCTTCCGGAAAATACAGGTGGAACGCCTTCGGGGCCTGGTTCTCCATCGGTATAGGGATCACGGCGGCCTCCTTGCCCGCGGCGTCGATCTTGAGCCACACCTTGGACCATTCCGCATCCATCGGCGGGGTGCCGTCAACGTCCTTCACGTAGACGAACCCCGCGCTGTCACACTCGAGCATGCGCGGCGACGAGAGAAGACTTCGCACAGTGAAGTCCCGGAGGTATGCTCCGCTCCTTCCATCGAAGAAGGTCAACCGGTTGGGATTGCTCAACACCACGAGCTCGCCGGAAGGCAGCATCAGCATCCCTTTGATCTCGCGATACTCGCCCGGTCCCTCACCCGCCCGGCCCACGTGCGCCAGGTACACACCTCGCGGATCGTAGTGCCTGATCATGTTGAGCTGCCCATCAACGACAAACACCGAGTTGTCGTCTGCGATGGCGATGAAAGTGATTTGACCGAATAAGTAAGCGGGCTCCGTGTTCGCGCCGCCGATGCGCGCCAATTCCACGGGTTCGACGGTCCCCGCGGATTGCGGCGTGGCGGTGAGCCCTACGAGGAGAAACGAGATCATGAGCATCGCGCGCGCTCCCGAGGCACGCACGATGATCCAGACTATGCGGGATGCTCCTGTCATGATTCACCCCGCGATCTTCGCCCCCAACTCCCGCAAGAGCTCGCGCAAAATCGATCGATGACAGTGCGACTCGGTCTCGCAGTAGCAGCCGATCGCGAAGTCGGCGTGGTGGGAGAGGGCCGCGAGGAGTTCGAGGTCGCGGCGCGCTCCCGGCTCCTTCATCTCCGCGAGGAACCGCCGCCGGAAGTTCTTCCACGCGCGCTCGTCTTGAATGGGAAACGACGCTTTGAGGAGCGGCTCGGTCGGCGCGAGGTTGGGAAACCACACGTCGTAGAAGTCGCGCGACGCGAATTGGTCCTTGGGCACTCCGCGCGGCGGGCGGCGCACGGTCCCGATGCGCAGCCCTTCGCCCTTCGCGCGCGGACTCCCGAGTCTTACGATGCGGACGGCCATGATGCGACCCTCGCTTTCAACCAACTCCGCGCAGCCGCGCCGCGAGCCGGGGCGAGACGAGCGTAACCACGAGGACGAGCGGCCAGATATTGCCTCCCTGGAACGTGTACGCTTCCAGGAGCCCCGACCACGGCTCGCGTTGCACGAAATGACCGAAGCCGAATTCGAACCCGACGGTCAGGAGAAGCCAGAACATCCCGATCAGCCACCACTGACGTCGAGGGAGCCGGCCATACCACGGCGCTGCACACAGCGCCACCAAGAACACGCAGATTGAAAGAACGACGCCGCTGCCGACAAGCCCCGCGAAGGACCCGAGCGCGGGGATGAGCACCTTCTCTCGTAGCGCACCGTTGAGCATGGCGAGCACGAGAATTACGAGCCACAACACGAGGGACTTCGCCCAAATCCGGAATGTCATATCGACCGCTCGCCTCGTTACGACGACACCGCACCCGCCGGCTTGTGCCGCTCCCACCACTCGTGCGCGCGCGGCGTGGTCCAGGGTTCGCCGATCGCGATGGCTGCGAGTGCCTCGGCCAGCGCGTCGGCGGAAGCGGGCCGGTCGTCGGGATTCTTCGCGAGGCATGAGAGAATAATCCGGTCGAGCGCTTCGGGCACCGCTAGCTCGGTTCGCGACGAGGGCCGCACGGGCGTCGCTTGCGCGTGCTGCACC
>DASPGK010000188.1:0-4016 GCA_035620655.1 Candidatus Krumholzibacteriia bacterium | reverse complement strand
AGCCAGGTACTCGAGAAAGGCCGCCCGGGCGCCGTTCGACACCGACGCCTGCGCGAACGCGCGCTCGGCCTCGACCAGCGAGGCGAGGTCCGGGGGCAGCGCTTTGCCATCCGCCGCGCATTGCGCGACGGAAACCGCGATGGCGGCGAAGGTCGTAAGGGGCATCGTCGTTCCTCTCGGGGGAGCGAACGGTTACAGCTTCCAGTAGGCAGATTGAGCCGCCTGCATGCGTGCAAAGACTTCGCCGAATCGGCCGTCCGCGGCGGCCGACGGGGCCGCGGGACCGGAGTTCGTCAAACGATCGAGTACCGCCTCGACGCTCGTGGAGAGGGCCTGGATGTCGTAGCCGCCTTCGAGCACGGCGATCAAGCGGCCGTCCGCGTGCTCGCGCGCGATCGTTAGCAGCGAATCGGCCATCGCCGCGAACCCGCGCTCGGAGACCCGCATACCGCCCAAGGGATCGTTCGCGTGCGCGTCGAAGCCGGCCGACACCAGCACCAACTCGGGGGCGAACTGGTGCGCGACCGGTTCGACCACGCGGCGAAACGCGGCCAGCCACTCGTCGTCGCCGAACCCCCCCGGCATCGGGATATTGACCGTGAAGCCGCGCCCCGCGTCCTCGCCCACTTCTTCGACGTGCCCGCTGCCGGGATAGAACGGGAATTGGTGCAGCGATACGAACAGCACACGTGGATCGCTCCAGAAGATGTCTTGGGTGCCGTTGCCGTGGTGGACGTCCCAATCGACAATCAGGACGCGCTCCATTCCATGCCGCTGCACGGCGTGGGCCGCGGCCGCGGCGACGTTATTGAACAGGCAGAACCCCATCGCGCGCTCACGCTCGGCGTGGTGGCCGGGTGGGCGCACGGCGGCGAAGGCGTTGCTGAATTCGCGCGCGATGACGCGGTCGACCAGATCGAGCGCGGACCCGGCCGCATGACAGGCGACCTCGTACGAGTCGGCCACGGTGAACGTGTCGGGGTCGAGCATCAGCGATCGCCCCGCGGTCGATGCAATCGTCTCGACGTACTCTGGAGTGTGCACGCGGGAGAGTTCTTCGACCGTCGCGCGCCGGCGCGATGGGATCACGTCGACGCCGAGTCGATCGGCATGCTTCGCCAACTCGAGTAACGCTTCGAGTCTCGCGCCTCGTTCGGGATGACCCTCTGGATTACGGTGACGAAGGTAGATTTCGTCGACGTGGAAGGCTGTTTTCATTCTTGCTCGAGTCGAGAGACGCGGCAGCTAGTCCTCCTCGTACTGGCTCTTTAGCTTCTCCACCACGCCCGCGTCGGCGAGCGTCGTCACGTTGCCGAGCGCGCGGCCCTCGGCGACGTCGCGCAGGAGGCGCCGCATGATCTTGCCCGAGCGCGTCTTGGGCAGATCGCCCGCGAACACGATGCGGTCCGGGATCGCGAACTTCCCGATCTTCTTCACGACCCATTCCTTGAGTTCCTTGTCCAGCGCCTCGGTGCCCATGACCCCGTCGCGCAGGCTCACGAAGGCGACCAGCGCCTGGCCCTTCAATTCGTGCGCGACGCCGATCACGGCCGACTCCGCCACGCGCGGGTGCTCGACGAAGATGCTCTCCAACTCGGCGGTGCCGATGCGATGTCCCGCCACGTTGACCACGTCGTCGACGCGCCCCACGATCCAGTAGTAGCCGTCCTTGTCCTTGCGCGCGCCGTCGCCCGGGAAGTAGACGCCGGGCCACTTCGACCAGTAGGTCTGCTTGTAACGCTCCGGATCTCCGTAGACGCCGCGCAGCATGCCGGGCCAGGGCTTGCGAATCGCGAGATAGCCGGCGTCGACTTCCTGGCCGGCGTCGTTCAAGATGGCCGCATCGACTCCGAAGAACGGGCGCGTGGCACTCCCCGGCTTGGTATCCGTGACGCCGGGCAGCGGCGTGATCATGATGCCGCCCGTCTCCGTCTGCCACCACGTGTCGACGATCGGGCACTTCTTCCCGCCGATCGCTTTCTGGTACCACATCCACGCTTCCGGATTGATCGGCTCGCCCACGCTGCCGAGCAAGCGCAGCGACGAGAGGTCGTGCTTGGCGGGCCATTCGTCGCCCCACTTCATGAAGGCGCGAATCGCGGTGGGGGCGGTATAGAACACGTTGACCCGGTAGCGCTGGATCATCTCCCAGAACCGTCCGCGGTTGGGCCAGTCGGGCGCGCCTTCGTACAGGAGGCAGGTAGCGCCGTTCTGCAGCGGGCCGTAGACGATGTAGCTGTGACCGGTCACCCACCCGATGTCGGCGGTGCACCAGAACATATCTTCGGGCTTGAGATCGAAGACGTACTTCGCGGTGAGATACGTGAACACCATGTAACCGCCGGTGGTGTGAATGATGCCCTTCGGTTTGCCGGTGGTGCCGCTCGTGTACAAGAGGAACAGCATATCCTCGCTGTCCATCTTCTCGGCGGGGCAGTCCGCCGACATCCCGTCGGTGATCTCGTGGTACCACTGGTCGCGGCCGTCTCGCATGTGACACGGGAACGGGCTGTCGGGGTTGCGACGCACGACGATGACGTTCTCGACGCTGGGCGCGTCGGCCAGCGCTTCGTCGACGATGTCCTTGAGGGGGAGAACCTTGCCGCGGCGCCACCCGCCGTCACCCGTGATCACGAGCTTGGCCTGGCAATCCTGCACGCGGTCGCGGATCGACTCGGCGGAAAAGCCGGCGAAAATTACGGAGTGGACCGCGCCGATGCGCGCGCACGCGAGCAGCGATACCACGAGCTCGGGCGTCATCGGGAGGTAGATGGCGACGCGGTCGCCCTTCTTGATGCCGAGCGACTTGAGCGCGTTGGCGAAGGTGCCCACGTCGCGCGCGAGGTCCGCGTACGTCAGCACGCGGCGGTCCCCCGGCTCGCCCTCCCACACGATGGCGGCCTTGTGTCGCGTGGGCGAATCCAGGTGCCGGTCGAGGCAGTTGTACGCCAGGTTCGTCTTCCCGCCCACGAACCAGCGGTAGAACGGCGCCTTCTTCTCGTCGAGCACGAGGTTCCACTTCTTGAACCAGTGGAGTTCGCTCGCCACGCGCGCCCAGAACTTGCGCGGGTTCTGGATGCTCTCCTTATAAAGCTTGCGGTATTCGGCCTCCGAGCGCAGGTGGGCGCCCTTGCGGAACGACTCCGCCGGCTTGAACCGGCGGGCCTCTTTCAACACCGTGTCGAGCTGCTTCATGTCGATGCCTGGCATAGCTTGCGGGGCTCCTTTCGCTTGCCTTGCGGCGCGCTGGGGCCTAGTCTATCCAAACGTCGCGCACCGAACCAACGCCGTTTTTCCGCGACGATCCCGCATGCGCAAACGCATCGATCGGCCGGCGGCCGCGTGGGCCTTCTACGACTGGGCGAACTCCGCCTTCTCCACCACCGTGATGGCGGGTTTCTTCCCCCTCTTGTTCAAGCAATACTGGTGCGCGGACGTGGACGCGGCCGTTTCGACGCACCGGCTCGGGATCGCGAATTCGCTTTCGAGCCTGGGAATCGCTCTGGTGGCACCGGCGCTGGGTGCGATCGCGGACGCGGGCGGTTCGCGCAAGCGCTTCCTCTTGGCGAGTGCCGCCATCGGTATCGCCGCGACCACGCTCCTGTTCTTCGTCGGCAGCGGCGCGTGGGCCGCGGCCGCGACTCTGTACGTCGTCGCGGCCATCGGCTTCTCCGCCTCGATGATCTTCTACGACTCCCTGCTCATCGACGTGTCGACTCCCGAGACGTCGGACTACGTCTCGTCGTACGGCTTCGCGCTGGGGTACCTGGGCGGCGGCCTCCTCTTCGCGGTCAACATCCTGATGTACCGAATGCCCGAGCAGTTCGGTTTGAGCGATGCCACGAGCGCGGCGCGCTGGTCGTTCCTGACCGTGGCGGCGTGGTGGGCGCTGTTCTCGATTCCGCTGGCGCGGGTGGTGCAGGAGCGCAAGCGAGACGGTGCGCGCGGGTGGCGTCCGGCGGGCGCCCGCCTGGGCGAGGAGTCTAGTGCGCAGGCGCGGACGACGAGCCCGGAGT
>DASPGK010000187.1:0-3069 GCA_035620655.1 Candidatus Krumholzibacteriia bacterium | reverse complement strand
CGTGCAGGATGCGATCGGCTTCGGCGGGGACGCGCCCGTGGTCGCCACCATCGAGCAAGCGCTCGCGCGGCGCCCCGAGGTCGCCGTCGTCGGCACCGCACCCGCGGGTGGCGAGCTCGAGCCGGTCATGCGCGCGCACGTGGCGAGCTGCCTCGAGGCCGGTCTCGACGTCGCGAGCGGGATGCACGCCTTCCTCGCGGACGACCCCGCGCTCGCCTCCATCGCGCGCGAGTCGGGGGCGCGCATCTGGGACATCCGGCGCGTACCGGAAGTGCGCGCCGTGTCCAACGGCGCGGGCTGTACGACCGGCGCCAAGGTGGTGCTCACCGTGGGAACCGATTGCAACGTGGGCAAGATGACGGTTGCGGTGGAGTTGGAGCGCGCGGCACGCGCGAATGGCGTGCGCTCGAGCTGGGCCGCCACCGGACAGACCGGCATCCTGCTGCGCGGCCGCGGCGTCCCCGTCGACCGCGTGGTCGCGGACTTCGTGGGCGGCGCGACCCAGGCGTTGGTCGACCTGGAAGGGCGCGATGTCGACCTCGTGGTGGTCGAGGGCCAGGGATCCATCACCCACCCCGGATACGCGGGCGTCACCCTCGGAATCCTGTACGGCGCCATGCCCGACGCGATGGTGCTCGTGCACACGGCCGGGAGAGAGCGTTACAAGCGCTTCGATCATACCATTCCGCCGCTTTCCGAAGTGGTTGCGCTGTACGAATCTTTGATGCGACCGTATACGGGCGCGCGAGTGGCGGCCATAGCGCTCAACACGCGCCGCCTCCCGCACGACGACGCGCGGCGCGCGCTCGAGCGCGCGAGCGCCGACACCGGTCTTCCCGCGGGCGATCTGGTTCGTTTCGGGGCGGAGCCGGTGTGGTCCGCGGTGCGCGCGTCGATCGGAATGTGAGCCAAGAGGGAACGTTGTGAAACTATCCATCGAACCGATTCGCATCGAGACCGCGCACCCGTTCCAGATTGCGCGCGGCACGCGCAGGGAATACGAGGTATTCATCGTCACGTTGGAGACCGACGGACTCCTCGGAATGGGGGAGGCGGCGCCGCAGTCGTTCTACGGCGAGAACCCGATGAGCGTGCGCGGCGCCATACAATCGGTCGGCCGCCTGCTCGACGTCGATCCGGAGACGGCGCGCGCGAATCTCAACACCGCGGGCAGCGACCTCTTCGAGGTGTTGCGGCCGCACGCGTCGGTGCGCGCCGCACTCGACATGGCGCTGTGGGACCTGCGCGGCCGCCGCGAAGGGCAGCCGGTTTGGAAACTCGTCGGGGCCGACGCCGCGCGCGCGCCGCTGACGTCGTTCACGATCGGCTTCGACCAACCGAAGGTGATCGACGCCAAAGTGGACGCGGCCGCGCCGTACCGGATACTCAAGGTGAAGGTGGGGCTCCCGGGCGACTTGGAGATCCTGGACCGCGTGATCGCGCGCGGCGGCAAATTGGTGCGCGTCGACGCCAACGAGGGCTGGGACCTCGAGACCGCGATCGAAAAGACGGTGGAGTTGTACCGCCGCCGGGTCGAGTTCTGCGAGCAGCCGCTCCCGCACGACGACGAGGAGGGGCTGCGTCAATTGAAGCGCGTGAGCCCGCTGCCCATCGTGCTCGACGAGAGCATCGTCGACCCCGAAGACGTCGCACCGCGCCACGACCAGGGCCACGGCATCAACATCAAGCTCATGAAGTGCGGGGGTATCACGCGCGCGCTGGCACTGGTCGAGGCTGCCCGCGCCCACGACATGTCGGTGATGATCGGGTGCATGATCGAGACCTCGCTGGGCATCACCGCCGCCGCGCACGTCTCGCCGCTGTGCGATTACGCGGATCTCGACGGCAACCTGCTGCTGGCGAGCGACCCGTTCGCAGGAGTTCGGGTCGAGGACGGAAGGTTGGTGTTGCCCGATGAGCCGGGTCTGGGGGTTCGACGGGTGGGGTAGCCGAGGGAGTCGCGCCGAAGAGCCCTCGGGTCACTCGATCACTACCACCGCCATCGCGTGGTCGTCGGTGTGCGTGATCGTGCAGTGGACGACGGCTCCACCGAGCGCGGCGCAGATCTCCTTCGCGCGGCCGTGGAGCTGGATTTCCGGCTTGCCGCTCGGGTGGCGCACCACCTCGATGTCGCGCCAGCGCACCCCCGCACCCCACCCCGTCCCCAGCGCCTTCATGCACGCCTCTTTGACCGCGAAGCGCCCGGCGATGCGCGGCACCGGGTCGGCCCAGCGCGCGACGTAGTCGCGCTCGGCGGGTGTCAGGATGCGCTCCAGGAAGCGCGCGCCGTACTCCGCGTGCACGCGGGCCACGCGCGCTAGCTCGATCGAATCGATCCCGAGTCCGCGAATCATCGCGCCAGTATAGCCGAGCCGACTCGCCGCTTGCTACCGCGCCCGTTCCGCGTTAGCGTGGCGCCTCGTGAGAAAAGCGTACTCAACTCGCAACCAAACCCTCGGCATCCTCAACGGGATGCTGGTCAACCTCGGCAACGCCTTCGTCGACCCGTTCACGGTGCTGCCGGTGTTCATCACCACTTTCGGCGGCTCGACGGTGCTGGTCGGCTTCGTTTCGGCGGCGTTTTTCGCGGGGTGGTTCCTGCCGCAGGTGTTCGTGGCCAACCTGGCGCAGTCGCGCCGGCGCGTGCTGTCGATCTATGCCGCGGCGGCGGCCTTCCGCTTCGTGGGCTTCGCGGGTGCGGGGGCCAGCGTGTTCCTGCTGGACGTATCTCAGCGCGATCTCATTCTGTTGTGCGTGTGCGCGGGGCTGAGCCTGAACGCGCTCGCCGCCGGCGTCGCGGCCGTACCCTTCCTCGAGATCACGTCGAAGACGGTCCCGGTCGACCGGCGCGGGGCGTTCTTCGCGGGCCGACGCGTGGTGGGCGGGATCCTGGGAATCGTGGCGGGCCTGGTGATCGCGGCCGTGCTCGGGGGCGAACCGGGCGCCATGTGGGCGCAATCCGGCATCTATCAATCCGTGAAATCCGCGGTCGACGCGATCGGCTGGTCGGGATACGAGTTCCCGCACGACTACGGCATCCTCATCATCCTGGGCGCGGTCATTTCCGCT
>DASPGK010000186.1:0-11164 GCA_035620655.1 Candidatus Krumholzibacteriia bacterium | reverse complement strand
GGCTTCGACGCCAACAACCTGCCTTATACCGAAGTCACGATCTCGATCCAGGAGAGCCTCAAGGGCAATCTGAGCGGAAACTACACCTTCCGCCAGTTCGGGCTCACCGCTCCGCGTGACATGGGCAACGGCCGGACATTTCTCGGCGTATCGCCCGACGGATTCCCCCGCTTCAAGCAGGGCGAAGACGTCGTCGTGTTCCTGTTTGCGACCACGTCGCTGGGCTTCCAGTCGACGGCGGGACTCATGCAGGGCAAGTTCAACGTCAGCGGGCGACAGCTGACGAACGAAATCAACAACCTCGGTCTCTTTCAGGGCGTCAGCATCGACCCCGCCCAGCTGACCCCGGCCGAGCAGAAGATGCTCGGTTCCAATGAAGGACCGCTCGACAGCGAGCTGTTCAAGGGGTTCGTCAAGAAGGCCGTTCAAAACGCTTGGTTCGAGTAACAGGAGGAACACACATGCGCAAACTATCTATTGTATTGAGCATGCTGGTCCTCCTCGTCGCATCCAACGCGATGGCAGGCGGACCGCTAGCAATCTTCGACCCTGCGACGCAAACTCCGTACGCGTATCCGGGGCTGGTCAGCATGTACACGGATAACGATCCGATGTTCTCGTTGACGGGGCCGGTTTCCAACGCGGACGCCGACGCGCGCGTGGCCGACGGCGCCGCGCAGTGGACCGGTGTCGCAACCTCGTCACTCACCATGGTTGTGGCGGGTGACTTCGCGTCCATCGGGCTACCGGATATCAACTTGGGCAACCTCGGGCTCGTCTACGGCGCGTTCAACGGCGGCGGATACCACGTGATCTACGATCACGATGGTTCCATCACCGCAAGCTTGGCCGGCCCCGGCGTCCTCGGCTTCTCCGGTCCGGAGTGGGCGACGGGCGCGGCGCTCGACGAGTCGTTCGCGGTGCTCAACGGCGCGACCGTGGACCCGGGCGACGCGATGGGACTTTGGTGGCAGGGCGTGTTCACACACGAATTTGGACACGGCATCAACCTGGCGCACACGCAGTGCAACGGCGCGGTCGTGTTCTTCGGTGACGACGAAGGCCCGGCCGGGTGCGCGCTGCCGTACGGCGGATTGCCCACCATCGCTCAGATCGAAACCATGTATCCGTTCATCGATCCGTCGTTCCTGACGGGATCGGGGCCGGACCAGGGCACCGTCGATCTGCTCGACGATCGCTCGTCGGTCTCCGACGTGTATCCCGCCGGCGCCTGGCCGCTGGGCTACGGCACCATCTCCGGCACCATCTACCTTCCCAACGGTGTCACCGAGATCACCGGCGCCAACGTCATCGTTCGTAACCTGGCCGATCCGTTCGGCGATTGTTCGTCAATGCTCTCGGGTGCCTTCACGCAGGGCGACCTCGGGCCCGACGGCCGTTACACGTTCAACGGCTTGACGCCAGGGCAGACCTACGTCGTGTACGTGGACGAGATCGTGGCGGGTGGTTTCAGCACGCCGCCCTCGCTGTTGCCGGGGCCGGAGGAGTTCTACAACGCCCCCAACGAAACTGGCGACTCTGACACCGACGACAAGTGTGCCTCGACCGGCATCACCGCGATCCTCGACACGAATCAAGACGCGGACATCATCTTCAACTTCGAGTTGAACCTTGGGGACGACTCGTCGGTCGAAGTGGCGCTTCCGTTCTTGTTCAATCTGTGCGGCGAGGACTACAGCTCGGTGTGGGTCGGCTCGAACGGATTCGTGACGTTTGGCATGGGCAACACCGACTTCACCGAGTCGATCGCCGACCTGATGAGCGGACCGCCGCGCATCGCCATCATGTGGGACGATCTCAATCCCGCGGCCGGCGGAACCATCACGGCCGAGCAAGTGGGAGCCGATTTCGTCATCACGTGGGACGGAGTACCGGAGTTCGCGACGACCAACAGCAATTCGTTCACGCTGACGCTGCGCCCGGATAACACCTTCAACATGGACTATCCGGGCCTCGACGCGACCGACGGGTTGGTCGGCCGGGCCCTCGGCAACGGAATCGGGAACAATCCCGGCGAGGTCGACTTGAGCGCGGCGGCCGAGCCCATCACCGGCGGTCCGGGCGACGCCGTGTACGAGCTCTTCGATCCCGGGACGAACGACCTCTCGGGCGACAACCTCGAGTGGGATCCGTGCCCAAGCTTCACCGTGGTCATAGCGCCGGCGACGATGGGCGTGATCTACGCCACGTCGGGTGCGGCCGACGGTGGGAATCTGTACACGATCGACACCTCGACGGGTGCTGCGACATTGATCGGCCCCATCGGCGTGCCCATGCCGGGACTCGCGATCAACTCGATGGGTGAGATGTGGGGTACGGCTCGCATCTCTGGCGACCTCTATCGGGTCGACGCGGCGACGGGTCAGGGATACTTCCAGACTACGACGCCGGGCGTCGACTTCATCGACTGTATCGCGTTCGATGCGTCCGATGTGTTGTACGGCATCGGCTACGACCCGCCGGCATTCCAGTTGCGCATCATCAACACGTCGAACGGAACGACCACACTGGTCGGCCCGACCAACGACGTGTGGGTCGGACTGGCGTTCCACCCGACCAACGGAACGCTGTTCGCGTCGGTGGGCGGTTTCTCGCCCGTCAACCCGGACGCGATCGCAACCATCAACATCGGCAACGGTGCCACCACGGTAATCGGTACCACCGGGCTTGGCGGACCGATTCCGGACGTCGCGTTCGACGCGTACGGCAACATGTACGGCCTCAAGGGCGGCGGTGGCGGAACCAACAACCTCATCCTCGTCAACCAGACCAACGGGTCGGGAACGGTCATCGGACCCACCGGTTACCCGGCGATGAGCGGTATGGCGTCGTGGATCGAGGCTACGGTTCCGACCTTGCTGCAAGCCTTCGATGCGAAGACGGACGAAAACGGCGTGACGTTGCAGTGGCGTGTACACACCACGGGTGACGATCTCGTCGGCTTCAACGTTCGCCGCCGCGACGTGGGCGGTTCTTACGGCAACGTACTCGAAGTTCTCGATCCGAGTGCGCGCAGCTTCGACGACCAGACGGTCGTGCCGGGCAAGTCGTACGTGTACCAACTCGAGATCGTGTCGGACAACGAGCGGTCGTTCTTCTCAGACGAGATCGAGGTGCGTGTCGATGCACTCAAGCTCGAGCTGGCGCAGAACCACCCCAACCCGTTCAACCCGACGACGACAATCGGTTACACGGTTCCCACGCGGGCCAAGGTCAGCGTCCAGATTTACGACGTGACCGGCCGCCTGGTGGCGACACTCGTCGACGAGACCCGTGACGCCGGCCGCTACTCGGCGGTGTGGAACGGTCGCTCGGCGAGCGGCGACCCGGTGGGAAGCGGCGTTTACTTCTACCGTCTGAACGTGGGGAAGGAATCCCTCACGCGAAAGATGGTGCTCCTGAAGTAGTCGTTCGCGCCCAACGCGGATGATCCAGCGCCGTGGCCGGAGCGAGACGCTTCGGCCACGGCGCTTTTTCTTCCCCAGCCGGCGAAGACCCCAGCCGTACCGGACCCGTTCACCGCGCCGCGATCATGTGGTAAACTCCCGGTCTGGCCGATCCTCTCGAACGGGCGCGGCGTCGTCGCGCCCCCGAGAATTCGACTCCCACGTCTCCGGGCGAAGCGAAGGGCGCGCGAAAGGGGGCTTCCGTGGCAATCCGGAAGTTCCTGGACTACTACCGGAACACGGCCCTGTTCCTGTTGAATCTGGTCGTCCTCGTCGTGGCCGTCAACGGCGTGCTCTACGTCCTGTTTCGCGTCAAGGACGCGCGCACGCACGTCAGCGACGCGGAGCGAATCGCGCGTATTCACAACAGCCCCGAGCTGCGGCGCGTCTACCCCGACCTCGACGCGGAGAGCATCCACCAGCTGATGCAGGAAACGTGGTCCCGCTCGTACGGCTACGAGCCGTTCACGCAGTTTCGGGAGCGCCCGTTCACAGGTCGCTTCGTCAACGTGAGCGAAGCGGGCTTCCGGTTGTCGAAGAACCAGGGCCCATGGCCACCGCTCCCCGAGAATTGCAACGTCTTCGTGTTCGGCGGCTCGACGACCTTCGGGTACGGCCTGCCGGATTCGCAGACGGTGACGTCCTTCCTCCAAGACGATCTCACCGTGCGCGCCTCGCCGCGCGTGCGCGTGTACAACTTCGGCCGCGGCAGCTATGTGTCGGAGCAGGAGCGTGTGCTCCTCGAGGAGTTGCTCCTCGGGGGATTCGTTCCCGATCTGGCACTCTTCATCGACGGGCTGAATGAGTTCGCGTTTCCAGCCGGACCGGCGGAGACGGAGCGCCTGAAAGCCGTGTTCGGCTACCCGGCGGGAACCCTCGATCGCTGGCCGTCGATCCAGCGGCTCCCGATGACCCGCTTGGCGCGCTACATGCGCCGGAGCGCCACCGCCGCGTTGACGAGCGGCCCGCGCATCGACCGTCGCAACCTCGAACCGACGCCGGCCTTCGATGACGGGAAGTATCGCAATCCCGAAGTGATCGAGCGCGTGATCGAACGCTACTTCCAGAACAAGAAGCTGATCGAAGCGATCGCGGGCGCATACGGCGTGCCCGCCGTTTTCGTCTGGCAGCCGATTCCGCTCTATAAGTACGACCTGACCTACCACCTGTTCGCGAAGAGCGACTTCGGATCGAACTTCTTCGCGCACTACGGGTACGCCGATGTCGCGCGCCGAGTCGCGTCGGAACCCCCGGGGGCGACGTTTCTATGGTGCGCGGACCTCCAGGCGTCGCTGAAGGAACCGCTCTACGTCGACAAGGTGCACTACACGGCCCGCATGAGCCGCTTGCTGGCGACGACCATCGCCGACAGCCTGCTCGAGCGCGGACTACTTCCCGTAACGGCCCCTCCGAGCCGCGACGTAAGCGATTAACAATCTGGGATTATTACACTTACGCGCTTCAGGCGCGACCGGTGGAATTATTTCTTGCCCACCGGGAAATAATAGGAGAAATCACTCCGAATCTGTGCTATATTAGCCTTCGAAGGTTCGGAGTCGCACCCAATGGAGGCGCGACACGTCGGCGAGGGTAAATTGCGGCCACTCTCGTCGGCGCATTCGACGGGTCGGCACCCATGCAAGGGTCGCCGGCCCGTCCTGTTTGAAACGCGCACTGTCTGGTAATCTCCGGGCATGTGCGGGATCTGCGGACTACTGGGGGACGTCGATCCGCAACACGCCCGCGCGTCGGTGAAGCGCATGGCCGATTGCATGCGCCATCGCGGCCCCGACGACGAGGGGTTCTTCGACGATGCCCCCGTGTACCTCGGGCATCGCCGGCTTTCCGTCGTCGATCTCGCCACCGGCCATCAGCCGATCTCCAACGAAGACGCGACTATTTGGACCGCCTACAACGGGGAGATCTACAACTACCCGTCCCTTCGCTCCGAGCTCGAGACGAAGGGCCACGCGTTCCGGACGCGGTCGGACACCGAATGCATCGTCCATCTCTACGAAGAGATGGGCGCCGATTTTCCCACGAAGCTCAACGGGATGTTCGCCATCGCGCTGTGGGACCGCGCGCGCAAGACGCTCGTGCTCGCGCGCGACCGGCTGGGCGTGAAGCCGGTGTACTACGCGCGCCTCGCGGACGGAGCGCTCGCCTTCGCGTCGGAGATCCGGGCGCTGCTCCGGTGTCCCGGCGTCGACACCGAGATCGACCCGGTTGCGTTGGACAGCTACCTGGCGCTCCAGTACATCCCCGGACCGCGCACGATCTATCGCGGCGTGCACAAGCTGCCGGCCGGACACACGCTGGTCGCGAACGCGGCCGGGGCCGTCGTGACGCCGTTTTGGACGCTCGAGCCGGCGCCGGCGCCGCCGTCGTTCGATCAGGCATGCGACGAGTTCCGCGCGCTGTTCGAGGACGCGGTGCGCATTCGATTGATGAGCGATGTTCCGCTGGGCGCGTTTCTTTCGGGGGGAATCGACTCGGGCCTCGTGGTCGCGGCCATGGCGAAGGCGATGGACCGGCCGGTGCGCACGTTCTCGATCGGCTTCGAGGCCGACGGCGGGTACTCCGAGCTTCCGTATGCCGCGACGGTGGCGAGCCACTTCGGGACCAGCCACCAGACGCTGACCGTGTCGGCGCTCGACATGCAGTCGCTCCTCCCTACCGTGGCCGTCGCGCTCGACGAACCGCTCGCGGACCCCGCCGCGATCCCGACTTTCTTGCTGTCGCGCTTCGCGCGCGAGCACGTGACCGTGGCCCTCACAGGCGAAGGCGCCGACGAGCTCTTCGCCGGCTACGACCGCTACCGGCTCGAAGCGCTGCGCGATCGCACCGACGTGATCCCGGCCGCGGTGCGCCGCGGTGCGAGCGCGCTGGCAGGTCCGTTGGTCGGCCCCCGCGGTCGCAAGGCGATGCGCGCCGCCGCGATGGATCCGGCCGCCGGCTTCGTGCACCTGCGCTCCGTGATGCCGCGCGAGATGCGGCGCGAATTGCTGCGCGCCGAGGTGGCGGCGCAGGTACCGAGCGATCACCTCGAGGACCGCATGTCGGCCTACTTCGCCAGGTCGAGCGGTCTCGACGCCGCGCTTCGCGCGGACACGCTGGAGTGGCTGCCCGACGACTTGCTGATGAAAGTGGACAAGATGACGATGCTCGCGTCCCTCGAGGCGCGGGTTCCGTTTCTCGACTATCGAATCGTCGAACAGGTGGCGGGATTTCCGGCGGAGTGGAAGTACCGCAACGGACGCAGCAAGGTGCTGCTCAAGGCGGTGGCGGAGAAGGTGCTCCCGTCCGAGATCGTTCATCGTCCCAAGCACGGATTCCGGCCACCCATCGGTCGCTGGCTGCAAGGGAGCTTGCGCGCGCACCTCGAGTCCACGCTGCTGGATCCGGCCGCGCTGTGCAACCGCTGGCTCGAGCCGCGCGCGGTCCGCGGTGTCGTCGGCCGTTTCCTGAAGGGCGACGAGCGACTCGCACTGCCGGTGTGGGTCCTGTTGTGCTTGGAGATCTGGCTGCGCAACCGGGACGCCGGGGAGACGGCATCGTGAGCACGCCGGCGCGGACCAATCCGGGACGCATCGCCTACGTGGCGTCCGGCTTCCCCAAGCTCACGGAGACGTTCATCCTGCGCGAAGTCATGACGATGGAGCGCAGCGGCATCCCGGTGTCCGTGTTCAGCGTGCGACCGCGTCCTGGAGGAAAACTGCACGCGGACGCGTTGCCCTACCTGGAAAAGACCCACTATGCGCCGTGGTTCGGCGCGCGCCACGTGGCCGCGTTGGCCTCACTCGCGGTGCGCAGGCCGCTGGGGTTGGCGCGAGGCTTGGCCTTCCTCGCGCAGGACGTCTTCGCCCACGCGCGCTACCCGTCCGCGATCGCGAAGGCGCTGGGAGCAACGCCCAAGATGGTGCTGTTCACGCGCGAAATGGAACGCGAAGGCGTGGTCCACATTCACGGGCATTTCGCGAACATCCCCACCACGTTCGCCGCCTTCGCAGCCCGCGTGCTGGGCATTTCCTACAGCTTCACCGGACACGCGTGGGATATCTTCGTCCCGGTCAACCAGGCGGGTCTGGCGGCGAAGATCGCGAACGCGCGCTTCGTCGCGACGTGCACCGGATACAACACGGGCGTGCTCGCGCGCTTCTGCGGGACCGACGCCGACCGCGGCAAGATTTGGCGTAACTACCACGGCCTCGATCTCGCGCGGTACGTCGCCGCCGGGCAACGCGACGGTGCCCGCATCGTGGCGGGCGGGAGCCTGGTCGAGAAGAAGGGTCTCCTGTATCTCGTGGAAGCGGTGGCGCTGCTGCGTGCGCGCGGTGTCTCGTTGCGCGTCGAGCTGGTCGGAGAGGGAGCGCAGCGCGGTGCCTTGGAGAGCGCGATCGCGCGCCACGCCCTGGCCCAGTCGGTGGTACTGGTCGGATCGATGCCGCACGAACACCTCGTGGAACGCATGCGAACGTCGGCCATGGTCGTGCTACCGTGTATCGAGACGCGGGGCGGTTACATGGACGGCATACCCAACCTTCTCATCGAGAGCCTGGCGCTCGAAGTGCCCGTGATTTCGACGCCGATCTCGGGGATCCCGGAGCTGGTCGTCGACGGGGAGACGGGTCTCTTGGTCCCGCCCCGCGACGCCGCGGCGCTCGCGAGCGCGATCGAGGCGCTGCTGCGCGATCCGGAGCGGGCGCGCGCAATGGGCCGCGCAGGACGCGCGCGCGTCGAGACCATGTTCGACCTCGATCGCAACGTGGGAGAATTGGTGGCCCGATTCCGCACTATCATGGACGAACCTACGCGAGGCCGGATGGTATGAAACGCGTGCAAGACGCCGCGGTCGAATCCGACCGCCAGGTAACGCTCGTGCGTCCGGACGCGCCCGCGCCGGTCGGAAAGCGGACACCGTCGTCGTTTCCGTCCGACCTCTTCGAGCAAGCTCGCAGGCGTCTCCGTCTCCTGGCCATGTTCTTCTTGGTGGCGTTCTCCTTCGACGTCTTGATTTTCGTCGGGGTGATGGCGTTCGTCCAGGACGTTCCGCGAGACGCCGTGCGGGCCGCTCCGTTCCAATGGGTCAACCTAGGTGCGGCGCTCTTGTCCGCCGGCGTTTGGTGGGCCGCGAGGAGCCCCCGCATCTCCGCGACTCGTCTCCACACGATCGGGTTGATGTTCGAAGTCGTGATCTGTTTGACGGCCGCGATGATGACGTACTGGCAGTACTTCCTCAGCACGGGGCTGATTCCCAATCTCACGTGGGTCCCTGCCATCGTCATCATGTTTCCGCTCATCATGCCCGGTCCGCCCCGCCGGATGCTTCTCGCCGCGATCGCCGCGGGCGCGACCGGACCGCTGTCCCTGCTGATACTCGACCTAGCCGGGAAGATCGACACGGGCGACGGCAGTCCGTATGCTCCTGCGATCGTATCTTCGATCTTTGCGGTCGCGTTCGCCTACATGGGATCGCGTGTCATCTATGGACTCGGTCGCGAAGTGGCGAAGGCGCGCGCGATGGGGAGCTACCAGTTGGAAGAGCGCCTGGGTGCGGGCGGTATGGGCGAAGTGTGGAGTGCGCGGCACCGCTTGCTCGCGCGTACCGCGGCCATCAAGCTCATTCGCCCGACGCTCTCCGGCGCCGCGGGCGTATCGGAGCAGGCGCGCCAGCGCTTCGAGCGGGAAGCGCAAGCGATCGCCAGCCTCCGCTCTCCGCACACGGTCGATCTGTTCGACTTCGGCATCGCGGACGACGGCGCGTTCTACTACGCGATGGAGCTGCTGGACGGATTCGACGCCGACGCGCTGGTGCGTCGCTTCGGCCCCATTCCCGCCGAGCGCGTGGTGCACGTGCTGCGCCAGGTCTGCCACTCGCTCTCGGAAGCCGAGTCGCGCGGTTTGGTTCACCGCGACATCAAGCCGTCGAACATTTTCCTGTGCCGCTACGGCGAGGACCACGACTTCGTCAAGGTGCTGGACTTCGGCATCGTGAAGTCGCACGACGGACCCGAGGGTGCGACGGCGCTGACCGGTGAGAACGTGATCCACGGCACGCCGGCGTTCATGGCGCCCGAGCAGGCGCTGGGAAGCGCGACCATCGATGGACGCGCCGATATCTATGCGGTGGGATGCGTGGCGTACTGGCTCCTGACGGGGGAGCTCGTGTTTACCGCCGACACCCCGACGGGAGTGCTCATGAAGCACATTCAGTCCGCGCCCGCCGCGCCGTCGTCGCGCACTGAGCTGCACGTTCCGCCGCCCCTGGACCATGTCGTGCTCGCGTGCCTGGCCAAGGACCCCGCCGAGCGACCGCAGACGGCGCGCGAATTGTCGCGGCGGCTCGCCGAGCTGGAGGTCGAAGCGCTGTGGACCGAAGCGCGCCGGCGCGAATGGTGGGAGAAACATCAGCCGGCCGGTCGCGACCTGTAACGATTCGAGGAGCGAAAGGGACCCCGGAGTGGACGACAACCGCACTCGCGTCACCCATATTCTGCAAAACCTCGACCCGTCCGATCCTCGTCAGATAGGCGAACTGGTCGCCGTCGTGTACGACGAGCTTCGCGAGATCGCGCAGCGAGCGCTACGACACGAGCGCCCCGGCCACACGCTGCAGCCCACCGCTCTCGTCAACGAGGTGTACCTGCGCCTGTTCGACGAGCCAGCCAACGCCTGGGAAAATCGCGCCCATTTCTTCGGGGTGGTCGCGCGCGCGATGCGGCAGGTGTTGGTCGACCACGCGCGCAAGCGGCATGCGGCCAAACGGGGCGGCGATCTCGAGCGCGTGACGCTCGTCACCGACATCGCCGAGGCCGGTGACAACGCCACCGACGTCCTCGAGCTGCATCTGGCGCTGGAGAAGCTGTCGCAGAACGACGAAGCCCTCGCGCGCTTGGTCGAGCTGCGTTTCTTCGCCGGGCTCACGCTGGACGAAGCCGCCGACGCGATCGGGGTGTCGCGGCGCAAGGCGGCCAAGGACTGGGCCGTCGCGCGGCTGTGGCTCCAGCGCGAGCTGGGACGTGGCTGAGTGAGCACGGACCGCTTCCGCCGACTCGTCGACATCGTGGGCGACGCCATGCAGCTGCCCGCGGGGGAGCGCGCCGCGTTCGTCGAGCGCGCCTGCGCGGGCGACGCGGACCTCCTCGCCGAGGCGCGCTCACTGCTCGCGGAGGCACACGCCACCTCGTTCGAAGCCGTCACCGCGCGGCTGGGCGCGCGCGTCGATCGCGCCGCCGAGTCGCTCGAGCGCGCCGCAACGCTGCCCGCGCAGGTCGGGCCCTACCGCATCCTCGAGCTGCTCGGGGAGGGCGGCATGGGTCTGGTGTACCGCGCGGAGCAGACCTCACCTATCCGGCGCGAAGTGGCCCTCAAGATGGTGCGCGGCGGGCTGCGCGGCGAACACGCGCGCGCGCGCTTCGAGGCCGAGCGGCAGGCGCTCGCCGTCATGGACCACCCCCACATCGCGCGCATCTACGACGCCGGCGCCACCGACGACGGCACCCCGTACTTCGCGATGGAGCTGGTGCGCGGCGAGCCCATTACCACCTATTGCGACGCGCATCACCTGGACGTCGATGCGCGCATCGATTTGTTCGGGAAGGTCTGCCGCGCCGTCCAGCACGCCCACATCAAGGGCGTCATTCACCGCGACCTCAAGCCGTCCCACATCCTCGTCTCCCGCGTCGACCAGCACGCCG
>DASPGK010000185.1:0-3585 GCA_035620655.1 Candidatus Krumholzibacteriia bacterium | reverse complement strand
GCACGTACGGCAGCAGGCGCGTGCGCACAGCGGCGTAGCGCGCGGGCGCGCGACCAAGCTCGGCGCGCTGCTCCCCGTCCAGGAATCCCTCGCCGAAGAGGTGCGTCCACGCGGCCTCGAACACGTGCAGCGCCCCCCAGAAGCCTTCCTCCCAGCCGCGACCGCGCGCGTGTGCGGCCGGTTCGGCCAGCGCGCAGTCCATCGAACGCAGCGCGTGCGCGGTGAGCAGCAGGTTTCCCAGCGAGAGCGCCTTGTCCTCGTAGAACCAGTGCGCGAGCGTGATCAAAAGCGCCTCCGAGGGTCCCGGGATGATCACGTCGGTGTCGTCGGGCGCGCGCCGCGCCCGGCGCCACACCGGCGCGTTGTCGAGGAACGGGACTCCCCAGCCCACCACTTCGTGCAGGTGGAACGCGAAGCTCGAGCCGTCGCCGACGAAGCGCCGAAACAAGAATTTCTTGGGCTCTTCGACGTTCAGCAGCTCGACGTAGCCCAGGTCCACGAGTGCCGCGCGAGCGAGCGAAGCGCGCCCTTCAGGCACCAGCACGTCGAGGTTGCTGGACTGGTAATGGAACGCGGGCGACATCCCGGTCGATTTGAACAGCATCGCGTCGACGCGATCCGCGTCCAGGCGCACGCGGATGCGCTCGAATTCGTCACGCTCGACGCGGAAGCGTTCGACGTCCCGGCGGACGAATTCCGAAAGCGGCGTGGCGTCCAGGATCGGTCCGTAGCGCGCGACGATGGGAATGAAAGAGACCTTCTGCTCTTCCAGGAGGCGACCCGCCGCGTGCAGTGTGACCGAATCGAGACGCGAAAGATCCTCGACGTGATACGGGCTCGCGATGCGCGCCGCGACGCGCAGAAACTCCGCGCGCGTATGCAGGGCGGCCGGCTGGTTCACGACGCGCGTGCTCCCGGCGGGTCGCACAGTCGGGTCACGATGCGCTCCGCGATCGCGCGCCACGCGAATGCGCCCATACTGCGCGCGACCGGACGAGGCCGCCCCATGAGTCGCGCGGCGGCGGCGCGAATTTCATCGTCGCTTTCGAAGTAACGGACGTCCTCGCCGGGTGCCAGAACATCACGCAGCCCCCCGAAGGGGCGCGCCAGCACCGGCAACCCGCTCGCGAGCGCTTCCATCACGGACAACGGAATCTCGACGCAGCCTTCGCTGTCGATGGTCGGAAAGACGTATGCGTCCGCGAGCCGGTAGAACTCGTCCACCGGGACCACCTCGCGAATCACGCGGACGCCCGCGGCCTCCAAGTCGCGCCGCAGCGCGGCGTCTTCGGGCGTGCTGGTGCTCCCGACCACCACCACGTGTGCTCCGGGGATGCCGGCGAGGGTCGCAAGCGAACGCAAATTGCGTTTCTCGCTCAAGTGTCCGACGTGGAGAAAGACGAAGGCATCCTCGGGGATGCCGCGCGCGCGCCGGAATGCCGATCGCTCGCCGTCGCGCGCGGGACGAAAGGTAGCCACGTCGACGCCCACCGGAAGCAGCTCCGCGCGCAGCGACAAATCGCTCGCGTGCAAAAGCGACGCATACGAGGGGACGAAGAGCACGTCCGGGGCCGCACCCTGCAGGAACGCGCGCGCAGCCTTGCCGTGACGGCGCGGAATCAGCGCCACCATGCCCAGCTTTGCGCGCGGCCAGTGCCTGCGCAGCACGTACGAACGCGCGAAACTACCTGCGGTGGACGACGGCGACGGCACGTACACGATCCCCTCGGGCTGGAAGGAAGACACTTCGCGCCGAAGCGCCGGTGTGGCGAACGTGCGTGAACCCGAAACGTCGACGATCGGCGCCGCGCCCGCTTCACGCGCGTGCGTTCCGCCGCGCGACGCCGCCCCTCCGCTGCGATCGACGTTGATCATGCGGACGGGGTGGTCGGGCGCCAGCGCGGTCCCGATCGAGTACGCGAACTTCTTGATGCCCTCATCCCACGGTTGGACGAGGTCTTCGGATACGATGAGGATGCGTCGCGCCATGCGTTGCTACAAGCCTCGAAACCGCTGGACGAAGTCCCAGATGGTGAGCGCGTCGATGTCTCCGGTGACCGCGAGGGCACTCTTGCGCCCCTCGGGCCATACGCCGAAGCGCACCAGCGGACGGCGTGACTCGTCGATGACACGCCGGCACGCGTCGACGGCGGCGAAGTCGTGGCGCTCCACGCGGCCCAGGTGCACGGCGTAGCCATCGGCGCGCTCGCCCACCTCGACGATGTATCCCAAGTCGGCGAGCACCGCGAGCGCTTCGCGGCTCGACCCCGGCGCGACACCGACGCAGGGGCGCGCGCTCGAGTCGACCGTGAACACGGCCGTCTCGGCCACGCGGTCGCTCCCGTTGGCACGCACGAGCACCTTGGTACCCGCGCACGCGCTCACCTCGACGCGGAAGCGATCGCCTTCGCGCACGAACTGCGCGCGGTTGCGCGCCTTCGCGTCCCACCACTGGGCGATCTCGTCCAGGGTGGCGATCCATACCCCCGGCTTGCGCGCGCGCGCGTCGGCCAAGAGCCCGCGCAGCGCGTCCGCGAAGAAGTCGATGCGCTCGGGGTGGAGCTGGAGCGTGAACAACTCCCCGCGGGCATGGCTGGCGTCCAGGATCCGGCGCCACATCGCTCCCAGATAGTCGGCGTCGTGGATGTACATGCGGTCGAGCGGTATCTCGTCGTCGGGGAGCGAGACCGGAATCTCGACCAAGCCGTCGCGTCGAAACGGGAGCACGCGGTAGGCGGAGGCCGCGACCGGCCGGTAGAAATCGAGCCCGCGCTGCATGCCTTCCTTCTGTTGCGGTGTCATCGAAGCGACGTCGAGCACGTCCCACCACACGGTCTGGTTCGAGCTGTAGCGAAACTGGAATTCGCTGACCACGCGCATGGTGTCCTCGTTCCAATGCAGGTAGGGGGCGCGAAAGCCCGTGAACGGCACCGAGCAGGAGCGGAACAACTCCACCGCGCGGCCCATGTGCGTGCGCTGTCCTTCCAAGTCGAGCGCCGAGAGGTCGACGTGCGACCACGCGTGCACCGCGAGCTCCGCGCCGCGCCCGATCAATCGGTGCGCGAACGACGGGTTGCGGCTCATGGGGAGCGCGGTGATGGGAAACGTGGGGCGAATCGCGAACTCGTCCAGGATGTCCATGAAGCGTTCGAAGCGCGCCCCCATGCGCTCGGGGCCGGGACCGAAGCGCGTCGCGATCTGCGCGCTGCGGCGCACGAGGTTGCCCGCGCCGCGGTGACCGAATACGAACTTGAGGACGTTCATCGCTCCGCACTCCCCAGACGCATCGCACCGGGCGCTCGGGGCTCCATCAACTCTTCGAAGATCGCTTCCCGTTTCCGGCACATCGCCTCGATGCGGAATCGCTCCTCGGCGATCTCACGCCCGCGTGCGCCCAAAGCCCGGCGCAACGCGACGTCTCCCACCACGCGCTCGAGAGCGGCGTGCAGCGCCCCCTCGTCGTCGGGCGGAACGATCAACGCGCTGCGACCTTCCTCCGCCATCTCGCGTACACTGCCCACGTCGGTGGAGACGACCGCGAGGCCGCTCGCCATTGCTTCGAGGACGACGTTGGGGAACGTCTCC
>DASPGK010000184.1:0-5421 GCA_035620655.1 Candidatus Krumholzibacteriia bacterium | reverse complement strand
CGCGACCGCCTCGCGGCGGATGTCCTCGGGGCGGGTATTGAGATACAGAATCTCGGTCTCGCCGAGCACCTGGATGCGCTCGTTCAAATAGTTTTGCATGAACCCGGCCAGCGCCAGGCCGGGTCGATGGATGTCGGTGACGGTGATGGGTAACGGGCCCTCGTCGATGCCGTTGACAAGCTCGAGCTGCAGCACGCCGCGCGTGTCCTCGAGCAGAACGCGAACCGGAAGTGTGCTCTTCTGGGGCTTGCTCACGGCCTGCGTCCTTTTGGGTGCCTATTCCCCCTCGGCGACGCTGCCCGAGGCTTCGCCGAGTCCTTGCGCGCGCTTGCGCTTCTTGAGCTTGCCGCTATAACGCTTGAGTTGTTCTTCCAGCTTCTCCACCGCCCGGTCGACGGAGAGATACATGTCCTCGGATTCCTGCAGCGTGACGAAGTCCTTGCCGTTGACGTGGAGCGTGATCTCCACGCGCTGGCGGTACTTCTCCAACGAGAAGATGAGGTGCGCGTTGACGATATGGTCGAAGTACTTCTTCAGGCTGTGCACCTTGCCCTCGGCGTAGTCCTTGAGGGCGGGCGCCAAGTCGTAGTGTCGTGCGGTCGTAGTAATGTTCATGACGACCCCTTTCTCGATTACGAACTTCGGGAGGAACACGGCGGTCTGACGCCGACTTGGGGAGGGTGTTAACGCGATGGCTCGTCTCGTTGACGGTGCGAGGTGAATCATTTCGCTGCTTCGAATATACGCCCGACCCGGGGAGGCGGCAAGCGCCTCCTTAACGCCCCCAAAACGCTAGTACTGCTTGCGCATACGCGCGGGCAGGATATTGAGCTGCTCGCGATACTTCGCCACCGTGCGACGGGCGATGTTCAGCCCTTCCTTCTTGAGCATATCCGCGATCTTCTGGTCCGACAGCGGCGTGCGGTCGGTCTCCGCCTCGATGATGCGGCGGATCTTGTCCTTGGCGCTCTTGGCCGAGACCTCGCCGCCGTCCTGCGTCCCCAGGCTGGACGAGAAGAAAAACTTCAGCTCGAAGACGCCGCGCGGCGTCTGCACGTACTTGTTGGTGGTCACACGGCTAACCGTCGACTCGTGCATGTTGATCTCGCTCGCCACCTGCTGCAGCGTCAGCGGCCTCAGGAACGCGGTCCCCTTGTCGAAGAAATCGCGCTGCTTGCGCACGATGCACTCCATGACCTTGACCATGGTGCGCCGGCGCTGCTCGATGGTCTGGATCAGCCACTTGGCCGACTTGAGGCGCGCGTTGATGAACTCGCGCGCCTCGCTGTCGCCGTCGCGCACCTCGCGCATGAGCTCGTCGTGGTAGTGCTGGCTCACGCGCAGGCGCGGAATATTGCGGTCGTTCAAATAGACGACGTATTTGCCGTCGATGCTGTCGACGATCAAATCCGGAATGACGTACTTGGGGTCCTCGGCCACCACTTCGAGCCCCGGCTTGGGGTCGAGCGTGCTGATGAGCTTGCACTGGTCCTGGACGTCCTGGACCGAGATGCGCAGCTTGCGCGCGATGTCGACGTACTTCTTCTGCTTGAATTCGTCGAAGTGGTCGCGAATGATGGCCGCCGCGATGGAGTCGCCCTGCCCGCGGTACTTGAGCTGGAGCAAGAGGCACTCCTGGAGGTTGCGCGCGCCCACGCCGGGCGGGTCGAAGTTCTGGATCAGCTCCAGCACCTTGTCGACTTCGTCGACGCCCACGCTGAAGGTGTGCGCCACTTCTTCCAGATCGCAGGTGAGGTACCCGCTCTCGTCGAGCGACCCGATCAGATAATCGCCGATCGTCAGCATACGCGGGTCGTCGGTCACGATACGCAGCTGCCCCATCAATTGGTCGGTGAAGCTGCGCTTCGCGACCGGGACTTTCTCGAAGAACTCTTCCTTGTGCTCTTCCTCCGCGCCCGCGCGCCCGATGTCGAAGCCGTCGTTGAAGTATTCGTCCCAGTCGACGCGCTCGTCGCCAGCCTCGCCGCCGTCGGTCTTGACCTCGATGGGCTCCTCGGCGGGGGCTTCCTCGGCCGCCGGGGCGGTGACTTCCGCGGGCGCGGTCGCGTCGCCGTCGCCTTCGCTGCCTTCTCCCGAACCGTCCGCGTGCTGCTCGGTCTCCTCGACGATCTCTTCGTACTCCTCCACTTCCTCGAGCAGAGGGTTCTCCATGATCTCCTGCTTGAGCATCTGCTGGAGCTCGATGGCGGGCATCTGCAAGAGCTTCAGCGCCTGCTGAAGCTTCGGCGTCATCACCAGCTGTTGCTTCTGTCGTAGGTGCAGCCCGATTTTCATTTCCATAAGAACGTCGCCTCGCGTGGACCCTAGAGCTTGAACGCGTTGCCCAGATAGATCTCGCGCACTTCGGTGTCGGCGGCCAGCTCGGCCGCGGTTCCCGACCGCTTGATACTGCCTTCGTACATGACGTAGGCGCGGTCGGTGATGCTCAGCGTGTCGCGCACATTGTGATCGGTGATGAGCACGCCGAGCCCTTGTTCCTTGAGCTTCCTCACGATGCCCTGCAAGTCCTGGACCGCGATCGGGTCGAGACCGGCGAAGGGCTCGTCGAGCAGCATGAACTTCGGTCGCGCGACCAGCGCGCGGGTGATCTCGACCCGCCGGCGCTCTCCGCCGGAAAGCTGGTAGCCCATCGACTTGCGAATGTGCGCGATGTCGAGCTGGGCCAAGAGCCCATCGAGCACCGCCGTTCGCTCCGAGCGCGGGTACGGCATGGTCTCGATCACGGCCATCAAGTTGTCCTCGACGCTCAAACCGCGAAAGATCGACGGCTCCTGCGGCAGATATCCGATGCCCAGGCGCGCGCGCTTGTACATCGGCATGTGCGTGATGTCGGTGCCGTCGAGGCGAATCGATCCTTCGTTGGGCCGAATCATCCCGACGATCATGTAGAACGTCGTCGTCTTGCCGGCGCCGTTGGGCCCCAAGAGCCCCACGATCTCTCCGCCGTTGACGTCGATGCTGACCCCGTTCACGACGCGGCGACGGCCGTAGCTCTTCGCCACCGACTCGGTGGCGAGTTTCGCGCGTGCCGTGGCGGTCACCGGTTCCATCGGTGCCACCCTAGGGGGTGATATCGTCGAGCTTTCCATCTTCTTCCAGAATCCGGGCCCGCACGTCCTTCTTGATATCGACGGATTCGAGCGTGTGGTCGCACTCGAGCCCGATGCCGGTCAGCACGTCCCGGCCGCGCGTGAGCTTGACGAAACTGTCGCTCACGATCTTGTCGGTCTGGTTCAGGTAACGCAGCGTGTCCGTCTCCAGCACCTCGCCCTTGAACGTCACTGCGACGACGTTGCCGTAGGCCAGCATGTCGTGCGTGGTGAGCGAGTACTCGCCGTTGTCGGCGGTCAAGGTCGTCTGCAAGTTCCCCATCTCGTCGTAGAACTCGATCTTCGGGTCGTCCATGACGAACACGTTGCGCGCGTTGTAGCGGTCGGCGCGCGGCGCCTTGACCGTCCACTGCACCCGCCCGCTGTCGGACTCCTGGGTGCGAAAGTCGCTCACGGTCTCGTCGGGAAGCTCGGCCGACGCCGACGCCACCTTCTTCGCCTCTTCGTCGCACGCGAGCGCGTGGAGCGCCACCAGCGCCACCGCCAGCGCGGCGCGCGCCCTATCGCTGCGCCGCATACGCCACCTGCGCCCCTTCGTCCCGTTCCTCTTCCCGCCACCGGTGGTGGAACCACACCCACTGCGCAGGGTCGAACCGAATCAACTGCTCCACCGCCAGCGAGCACTCGGCCGTGATCGCGCGCACCGCGGCGTCCTTGTTCGGCGAATCGCGCAGCGTCGCGTCGATCGGGATCGCGGGGGCCACGCGTACGACGTGCCGTCCGCCGCGCCCGAGATAGATCCCCATGGGGACGATCGCGGCCCCGGTCGCGAGCGCCAACTTCGCGACCGCCGTCGGCGTGTAGGCCGGGCGGCCGAAGAAGGGCACGTACATCCCCGCCACACGGGTGTGCTGATCGATCAGCACGCCCAGGATCTCGCCCCGTCGCAGCGGCTCGATCATGCGGCGCGGGTTCTCGTCGCGGTCGAGGCTCTTGACCCCGACCGACGCGCGCATGGCGACGAGCTTCGCGTTCAACCGCTCGGACTTCATGCGCCGCGCGACCACCGAGACCGGATAGCCGAGGCTCACGAAGTACGCGGGCAGGAGTTCCCAACACCCGATGTGCCCCGTGATTACGATGACGCCCTTGCCGGCCCGGTGCGCATCGAGGAAGTGTTCCATCCCTTCGACGCGCTCGACGCGTTCGCGAACCGATTGCGGCGACATTCCGGAGAGGCGCAGCGCTTCGTACACGTTGCGGCCCAGCGCCTTGAAACTCGCGCGCGCGAGCGCGGCCCGGATCGGCGCGGGCGCGTCCGGGAACGCGACCGCGATATTCTCGACGGCGCGAAGCCGGTCGCGCTCGAAGGCGCGGGCGGCCAGTGCGCCGATGCCGGCGAAGGCGGCGGAACCGAGCCGGCGCGGCACCGCGCGCGCGACCCCGATCAGCGCCCCGACGACCGCGATTTCTCCGGCCCGCTTGAGTTTCTTCCGCGTCCGCACTGCCGCCCCCCGCGGATCGTGCTCAGAATCCTTCCGCTCGACCGCCGCAAAAGCGGTCAAAACCGTTCACCTGCAATTAGTTAGCACAATCCGAGAACGGTGTCAAGCAACGAGTGTGCCAAGAGACGTAACAACGAGGACTTACCGGGCTGAACGGGGAAGATCGAGGAACACCGGGAGGGAGCGGCCGGCGCCCCGAACCGGTCACTTCGGATACAGGAAGGAGACGATCGCGCGCACCTGCGTCTCGGCGCCACCCGTCGGGTGCTCGACGTTGCGATAGACCTGCACCCCGAACACCATCGGCCGGCGATTGAACACCGTGGTGCGCGAGAGTCCGAGGCCCAGCGGAATCGTCCATTCTTCGCCGTCGGGCGCGTCCCAGTTCGCGGTCCAAATCGGCGCGAACGCGAGCGCCCACCCTCCGGCGAAGTTGTAGTTCACGAACGGCTGGAAGACGAGCAGGTTGACCTCCGGGTCGCCGCCCTCGTCGGAGTAGGTCCAATACTGATTCACGAGCCCGCCGATGACCCACGGCCCGGGCATGGTCAAAACGACCGCGCCGGGACCGACGGCCCAACTGCCCGTCTCCGCGAAGTTGTTGGTTGCGGTCGGGAAGGAGAACATCGGGCCCACGCCCCAGACCACCTTGCCCGGGTTCGGCGGCGTGACGTAGAGCTGCTCCTGGATATCGCCGATGCCGGTCGCGCGCTCGCTCCCGCCGGCCGGGAAGCTGTTGTACGGCACGATGGTGCGCGCGATCACCGTGAACTTCTCGAACTTGATGGGGGCGACGGGTTGAAAGTTCAAATTGAAGTGGGTCCCGTCCGCGAAGCCGCCTCCCT
>DASPGK010000183.1:0-4395 GCA_035620655.1 Candidatus Krumholzibacteriia bacterium | reverse complement strand
GGGCGCCTCGCCGAGGAAGCCGACGTAGAGCACGTTGCCCTCGGCGTCCAGCTCGGCGCGCTTGAACGGCGTATACTCCGCGATTCCGACCATCTGCGCGGGTGTGCGCAGGAACGTCGCGACTTCGTAGCCGAGCTTCTTGTGGAGGTGGCCTTCGATCTTCTTCTCGAGCGCCGCCGCGCTTTTCGACGGCGCGTCGAAGATCACGTTGCCGCTGGCAATCACCGTTTCGACGCGCTCGAAGTCGAGCGCCTCGAACAGCCGGCGCAGCGCGTCCATCTTGACCACGTGGCCGCCCACGTTGATCGCGCGCAGGAATGCGACGTAGCGCGGCATTTCACTCACCGCACGTCGTATGCGCCGTCGTCCTTACCCTGCAGGTACTGGTCGAACCAGGCCACGATGTGCTGGAGTCGCTCGACGCGGTGAGACGGCTTTCCAGAGCGTGAAAGCTCGTGCGTCTCGTCGGGGAAACGCACCATCACGGCCGGCTTCTTCAGGTACTTGAGGGCGCGGAACATCTGCTCGCCGCCGTTGCCGGGTGGGGTGCGCATGTCGGCTTCGCCTTCGATCAACATGAGCGGAGTCGTCACCTTGGCGACGTGCGTAATCGCCGAGCGCGCGGCGAAGTCCTCGGGTTGCTCCCACGGCGCGCCTCGGAACCAGACCGGCTGGAAGAGCGAAAAATCGCACGCGTACCAGAAGCTCGACCAATCCGCGATCGAGCGCTGCGACACCGCGGCCGCGAACCGGTCCGTCTGCGTGATGGCCCAGTTGGTCAGCACGCCGCCGCCGCTGCCGCCCGTAATCCCGATGCGCTTCTCGTCGACGTAGCCGCGCTGCAATACGAAATCGACGCCCGCCATCAGGTCCTTATAATCGTCGCCCGGGTACGCGAACTGGATCAGATTGCCGAACTCCTGTCCGTACGACGAGCTGCCGCGCGGGTTGGTGTACAGCACGACGTAGCCCTTGGCCGCCATCCACAGGAACTCGTGCGTGAAGCAGTAACCGTACGGGATGTGCGGCCCCCCGTGGACCTGGAGGATCATCGGATACTTCTTCGACGGGTCGAAGCCGGGCGGCTTCACGATCCAGCCGTGGATCTTCTGGCCGTCGAAGCTGTCGTACCAAATCTCTTCCGGCTCCGGGACGTCCAGCTTCGAAAACAGCGCGTCGTTGACGCGCGTGAGCGGCTTGAAACTCGCGGCCTTCTTGCGCGCATCGGTGACGAACAGGTCGCCGATATCGGTCGCGGTCGAGACGAGTGCGACCAGGGTGGCGCCGTCGGCGCTCGCCGATTGCGCGAGCACATCGTTGTTCCCGTCGGTGAACGCTTCCATGCGCCCGTCGGAGACGCGGACGCGCTTCACGTTCGTACGACCCAGCGCGGTGCTCGTCACCAGCACCGACTTGCCGTCGCGGCTCCACACGATGCCGCCCCCGCGCCCCCCGCGCGGCGCGCGCTGGTCGCCGCTGACCCCTCCACCCATGTCGAAGTCATAGTCCGCGGTCAGGTTGCGCGGCGTCGATTCCGGCGTCGCGTCGGTTACGAACAGATCGGGCTGGTTGTACGAACGCGGCGGCGACGCGTTGAGCGTGCCCATGAACACGATCTGCTTCCCGTCCGGCGAGGGCGCGAAAGCGTCGATCTCGCCGTCGATGCTCGCGACGCGCACGATCTCCCCGCCCGGCGCCGGAACCGAATAGAGGTCGGCGTCGTTGGGCACGTAGTAGGGCTCGAGGACGCGCGTCGACACGAAGTAGAGGCGCGAACCGTCGGGCGACCACGCGATGTTCTCCTCGTCGAAGCTGCCCGACGTGACCTGACGCGGCGTCGGTCGCTCGCCTTCGGCGTCGAAGGCCGACGACACCGTCCAGATGTGGTCGTGGCGCCCCGGCTCGGCGTAACCCTGCCCGTTGAAGCGATAGACCGCGCGCGTGATCACGCGCACGTCGCTCTCCTTGGGGTCTTCCTTGGTGGTGTCTTCGGGGAGCGTGGCCGACGTGAACGCGATCGTCTTGCCGTCGGGCGACCAGCGCGGTGAGCCCGCACCCTTGGCGAGATCGGTGAGCGCGCGCGCCTCGCCGCCCTCGGCCGATATGAGGTGGATCTGCCCCTTCCCCGGCTTGCCGTCTTTCTCGATCGCGCGCACGAACGCGATCGTCTTGCCGTCGGGCGACCAACGCGGCTGCGCGTCGAACGGTCCCGCCGTGAACGGGCGCGCGGGGGCGCCCCCCTTCGCGGGCACGACGAACAGCGACGTCTGGTAGCGGCCCTTGTCTTCGTTGACGACCACGCGCACGAACACCACCTGCGAGCCGTCGGGAGAGACTTGCGGGTCGCCGATCCATTGGAATTGGAGGATATCGGTCTCGCTGATGGGACGCCTCTCGGTCGCGTCGCCCACGATCGGCGACGCCGCGAGACAAACGATCGCGATTGCGACAGCTAGCCGCTTAGTCAATGTCAACGTCGACTCCTTGTTGCATCGATGCGCGGCTCACGTGCCGGCCGGGGCACCGACGTTGCTCGGTTGGGTGCGGGCCAATCCGGAGAGCAGATTCCCTGCCCAGTGATAGACGTTATTCGTCTCCACGCTCGCGTACATCCGCTTCATGCGAGCAACTCGCTCGGAGGCCTCCATCTCCATGCCGTGGCGAATCGCCTCGGCGAATTGCTCAATATCATAGGGATTCACGATTAATGCGTCGTTCAGCTCGCGCGCCGCGCCCGCGAACTCGGACAGGACGAGCACGCCGTCGCGACCGGCTTGCGCGGCCACGTACTCCTTGGCGACCAGGTTCATTCCATCGTGCAAGGAGCTCACGATACACATGGGTGCCATGTGGAGGCAGGTGTACACGGTCGCGGAATCGTGGTGACCCACCAGCAAGCGAATCGGCTTCCAGCCGTCGGTCTGGTACCTCCAGTTGATCTCGTCCGCCAACGCCTCGAGATGATCCAGGTACTCGCGATAACGCGGGATGTGCGTGCGCGAAGGAGCGCCGAGCTGGACCAGGGTGAAACGCCCCCGATACTGCGGATACTGGTCCAACAGCCGCTCGCAAGCGCGGAACCGTTCCGGCAGTCCCTTGGTGTAGTCGATACGATCGACCCCGACGGCGACGAACGCGTCTCCGATCTGGTGCTGCTCGCGAAACGCGGCCTTCCGCTGCTCGAGCGCGTCACCCTCGGGCACACCGCGTTCGGCCCACGGCTGCACGCTGATCGGAAACGGCTGCACGACCGTACGCCGCCCGCGAAGCTCGACGGTGAAGTGATCCCGATCGATGCGCGATTCCAGCATACGGTCCACCGTGTCGAGAAAGTTGTTGGCATACTGCTGCAGCTGGAATCCGACCAAGTCTGCTCCCAGCATACCGTCGAGGATCGGGACACCCCACGGACAAATACGAAACGCCTCCGGATTCGGCCACGGTATGTGCCAGAAAATCCCCACGCGCAGTTCGGGATGGGCCTCTTTGAGCATTCGCGGCACCAGCGCGAGGTGATAGTCCTGGACGAGAACAACCGCTCCGCTCGCACCGGCCTCGTCGAGGACGGTGTCCGCGAACCGGCGATTCACCCGGACATATTGATCCCAATCCGCGACGCGGAAGATCGGGCGCTCGTGCGCAAGATGGCATAGCGGCCACAGTCCCTCGTTCGAGAGCCCATAGTAATAGCCCTGTTCCTCCTCGCGCGTCAACCATACGCGCCGCAGCGTGTAGCGGGCGTCACCCGGCGGCACCGTGATGCGTCCCGCGGCGTCGGCGGTTTCGCGGTCGGCGTCGCCGGCGCCGTGCGCAACCCACAGTCCGCCGCACGCCTCCAGGACCGGGTCCAGCGCCGTCACCAGTCCACCCGCCGGAACCATCATGCGCGCTTGCCCGTCGCGCCGCTGGTGCATGTAGGGCTCGCGGTTGCTCACCACGATGAGCTCTCGTGCGTCGCCCAGCGAGGCCAACGCGTGCGTGCGCAGGCGATCGCGCGTCCATACCTGCTCCGCGTGCACAGCCGCCTCCGAGAGGGCTCGTCCGGTCGAACGAGCGGCCCGGAACGACGCGGCCAAGCGATCCGACTCGCTCCGCAACCGTCCCGCCGGGAGACCCGGGGGTGATTCCACGGCGTCATCCACGCGCAATCGGCGCATCCAGTCGGCCAGTTTGACCAGCGGGCGTTCGTACGCGAGCCAGGTACTGCCCACCACGAGCGTGACCGCCAATAGAGTAACGATGAGGATCCAGAACGCGTACTGCGCGAATCTCTGCGACGCACGCTCGTCGAGGTAGGACACGTCGTGCGCGACGACGAGCACGCCGGTCGCGGGGGCGTTGACGGGCAGCGGTTGCGCAACCAAGTGGACGCGCGTGCCCGCCACCCGCGTAAGC
>DASPGK010000182.1:0-2242 GCA_035620655.1 Candidatus Krumholzibacteriia bacterium | reverse complement strand
GCCGGTCGACGGCAAGCACGTGTACCTGACCATCGACGCCACCGTGCAGGATGTGGCCGAGACCGAGTTGCGGCGTGCGGTGGAAGAATTCGACGCGCGCGGAGGTGCGGTGATCGTGATGGAGATCGCGACCGGCGACGTGCTGGCCCTGGCCGAGCTGCCGTCGATCGCCGATCGCGAGCGCGCCTCGCGCGCCGACTCGCTGTGGACCCTGCGCAGCGTGTCGCATGTATACGAGCCGGGCTCGACCTTCAAGCTGGTGACGATGGCGGCGCTCTTGGACAAGACGCGCGTCACACCCGCCGACTCCTTCGACGCCGAAGACGGCAAGGCCGACATCGGCGTTGCCACCATTCGCGACCCTCACCCGCACCGCTGGCTCACCCTGGACGAGGCCTTCATGTACTCGAGCAACATCGTGATGGCGAAGGCGTCGTCGTATTTGCAGCCCGGCGACTTGTACGGCTACGCGCGCCTGTTCGGCTTCGGGACCAAGACCGGCATCGGGCTGCCGGGCGAGTCGGCCGGCCTGGTGCCGCCCATCGAGCGCTGGTCGGCGCGCACCAAGGCGACCATGGCCTTCGGCCAGGAGGTCGCGGTGACGCCGATCCAGATTCTGAACGCGTTCGCGGCCATCGCCAACGACGGCGTCATGATGATGCCGCGCTTGGTGCGCGGTGTGGCCGATCCCGAGACCGGCGATACCTCGCGCTCCGAACCCGTGGTCGTGCGTCGCGTGGTCTCGGAGGAAACCGCCGCCACGCTGCGCGCGATGTGCCTGCGCGTGGTCGAGGACGGGACCGCGCAGGCCGCGCGCCTCGAGTTCATGCGCGTCGCCGGCAAGACCGGTACGGCGCAGAAGGCGGGGAGCCGCGGCTACCTCCTGCACCGCTACGTGTCGAGCTTCGTCGGATTCGCTCCCTACGAGAAGCCCAAGATCGCCGCCATCGTCATGCTCGACGAGCCCAAGTGGGCCTCGCGCTTCGGCGGCGATTCCGCCGCACCCGTGTTCGCGCGCATCTGTCGCGCACTGGCCACGTCCACCGCGTGGTTCGACGACGTGCTGTCGCTGGAGACGATGCGCGTGGCCTCGCTCGATGGGCGCGGCGCCACGGCGCCCAATTTCTTGCGCATGGATCGCGAGGCGGCGTTGTCGGCGGCGCGGCGGTTGGGCGCCAACGTGCTCGCCTCGGGCGAGCGCGGGCGGGTGGTGGCGCAGGAGCCGGCGCCGGGATCGCCCATGGATCGCGACGGCGTCGTGCGGCTGTTCGTCATGGACGCGTCCGGGGTGGAGAAGACCGGGGTGGATAGCAATCGACGCCTGCGCGCGAGCTATCGCGACGCGGTGCGTGCCGGCGACGACGGGGACGAGCAGGCGCCGCGCGCACGGGACGCGCGCGCGTCGAACCAGCGGAACGCGGCCGGAGTCGTGGCCGCGCACAACGCGACGGCTCGGGGATCGGGCCAGCGGCGATGACGGTCGCGGAGGAAGCCATGGAGACGCGCACGGTGACCTTGGGCGCGCTGGTCGATGCGGCGGGGCCGCTCGCGCTGGCACCGCTCGACGCGCCCGCGCGCGCACTCGCGGTGACCGGGATCGCGATCGACTCGCGCGCGCTCCGGCCCGGCAACGTCTTCGTCGCGGTACCGGGTACGGCGAGCGACGGGCACGACTTCATCGACGACGCGGTGGCGCGCGGTGCTTCCGCGGTGGTGGTCGAGCACGCATGCCCCAGCGCGCGCGTTCCTGCGGTCGTGGTCGCCAACTCCGCGCAGGCGCTCGCGGTGATGGCCTCGCGCTTCTACGGCGACCCCGCGCGCGACCTGTTCTTGTGCGGCGTCACCGGGACCAACGGCAAGACGTCGACCACGTATCTGCTGCGATCGATTTTTCAACGCGCCGGGCGCCGGATGGGAATCATCGGCACGCTCGGCCACGGCGTCGAACAACTGGTGCGCGACCCGCACACGACACCCGACGCCGTCACGCTGCATTCCTGGTTCCGCGCCATGCGCGACCAGAACTGTTTCGGGGTGGTCATGGAGGTCAGTTCTCATGCGGTGCGGCAACATCGAGTATGGGGGCTAGATTTTAGCGTCGGGATAATCACGAACGTAACGCATGACCACCTCGATTTTCATAAGACCATGGACGACTACAAGGCGGCGAAGGCGGAGTTCTGTCATTCGCTCGTCGCGGCGGGCCGTCACAAGCCGAACGGCATCCTGGTGTACTGGGCCG
>DASPGK010000181.1:0-4453 GCA_035620655.1 Candidatus Krumholzibacteriia bacterium | reverse complement strand
TGTGCGGGCCGGCGCGCGCTTGCGGCCCGTGCGGTGACGACCCAGTCCCCTTGCGACCGCCTGCGCGTCGATGCCATACTCGACGTCGCCGGCCCCATGCGATGACAAACGAATCCGACCACAACCACGCCGACGCGTCGGCCATCGAGCGCATTCTTCCCACGGTTTACGAGGCGCTGCGCGAGCTCGCCCATCGCCGCCTCCTGTCCGAGCGCAAGGGCCACACCCTGCAAACCACCGAGCTGGTCCACGAGGCGTACCTGCGCTTGCAGTCGGGCGGAAACGCCCCCTGGAACAGCGACGCCCACTTCTACTGCGCGGCCGCCGAAGCCATGCGGCGCATCCTCATCGAGCGCGCGCGACGCCGCAAGCGGCTGCGCCACGGGGGCGGGCTGGTGCGCCTCAACATCGAGGACCAGGACGTCGCCGCCGACGTGGCCGGCGAGGACATCATCGCCATCAGCGACGCGCTGGACGAACTGGAGAAGCACGATCGCCGCGTGGCCGACGTCGTGCGCCTGCGCTTCTTCGTCGGATTCACGGTCGAAGAAACGGCCGAGAAGCTGGGTGTTTCGCCCGCGACCGTCAAACTCGACTGGTCCTTCGCGCGCGCGTGGCTGCAACGCGCGATCGCCGAGGGGCGCCGCGGAGACGAACGTGGATAGCGAGCGCTTCCGCAGAGTCCAGGAAGTCTTCCACGCCGCGCTCGACGCCCCCGCGCGCGACCGCGAGCGCTTCGTGTTCGAAGCCTGCCGGGAAGACTGGTCGCTCTATCGAGAAGTGCTCTCGCTGCTCGACCACCACGCCACCGACGACTGGACCCCGGGCGACGACCCGGCCACCGCCGGGCGCCCGTCGCAGCGGGCGCGCGAACCCGATAGTGCGCGCGCGCTGACCAACGGCAACGAGCGCTACGAGCTCGTCGATATTCTCGGCGAGGGCGGGATGGGCATCGTCTACCTCGCCGAGCAGACGCACCCCATTCGCCGGCGCGTCGCCCTCAAGGTCATCAAGTTAGGGGTCGACTCGCGCCGCGCGACCGCGCGCTTCGAGTCGGAGCGCCAGGCCTTGGCCCTGATGGACCACCCCAACATCGCGCGCGTCTTCGAAGCCGGTGCCACCGAGGACGGACGCCTCTACTTCGCAATGGAGTACGTGCCGGGCCGTCCCATCAGCGAATTCTGCGACCAGGCCAAGCTGTCGGTCGACGAGCGCGTGCGCTTGTTCACGACGGTGTGCGACGCGGTCCAGCACGCGCACCAGAAGGGCATCATTCACCGCGACCTCAAGCCCTCGAACATCCTGGTTGCCACCCAAGGCGCTTCCCCCGAGCCCAAGATCATCGACTTCGGTGTCGCGCGCGCGATGAACCAACGCCTGACCGAGCACACCATGTTCACGCAACTCGGCGTCGTGGTGGGGAGCTTCCGGTACATGAGCCCGGAGCAGGCCGACTGCCGGCTGCTCGAGATCGACACGCGCACCGACATCTACGCGCTGGGCGCGGTCCTCTACGAGCTGTTGACCGGCGACACGCCCATCGACGCGCCCACCATCGAGCAGACCGGCTACGCGGAGGTGCAGCGCCGCATCCGCGAAGAAGAGCCCGCGAAGATGAGCGAGCGTGCGCAACGGCTGGCGGGCGAGGACGCGGCGACGGTCGCCACGCAACGCGGCACCGACCTCGCCTCGCTGTCGAGGCGTCTCAAGGGCGACCTGGACTGGATCGTGCTCAAGGCGCTCGACAAGGAGCGCACGCGGCGCTACGCGACCGCGGCCGAGTTCTCCGACGACCTGCGCCGCCACCTGGCCAACGAGCCCGTGCTGGCGGGTCCGCCCACGCGCGCGTACCGACTGCGCAAGTTCGTGCGACGCAATCGCGTTCCGGTGGTGGCCGGGACCGCGGTGGCGCTCGCCGTGGTCTTGGGGTTGGTCGCTAGCACCACGTTGTTCCTCGAGAATCGCGCCTCGCGGCGGGTCGCGGAAGCGCAGCGCGACCAGATCCTGCGCCTGTCCGACGCCAACGTGCTGGCCCAGCTCGAGTCCACGGTAGACGACTTGCGGCCGCCGCACCCGGAGCGCGTCCCGGCCATGGAGGAGTGGCTCGCCGATGCGGACGTGCTCGCGTCGCGCCTGCCCGCGCACCGCGCCACCCTCGCGGCATTGCGGGCGCACGCGCTGCACGCCGACGCGCCCGCGCCGCCGTCGTTCGCCAGCCAGGAAGACCAGTTCCACTTCGATCATCTTTCCACGCTGGTCGCCGACCTCGAACGCTTCGTCGATCCGGATCCGCACGTGGGCTCGATCGCGCGCGTGCGCGAGCGCCACGCGTTCGCCACCTCGGTGATGGAGGAGAGCATTCACTCGAAACGCCGGGAATGGAACGACGCGATCCGGTCGATCGCGAGCATCGACGAGAGCCCGCGCTACGGCGGACTCGTCATCGCGCCCCAGGTGGGGCTGGTACCGCTGGGCCGCGACCGCGCGTCGGGCCTATGGGAGTTCGTCCACATTCGCACCGGGAAAGCGCCGGTGCGCGGCCGCGACGGGCGCTGGGTCATGGCGGAAGAAACCGGCATCGTGCTCGTGCTGCTGCCCGGCGCGTGCTACTGGATGGGAATGTCGAAGGAGCGTCTGCCCGACCCCGCCATGCCGAGCGGCAATCCGCTCGCGCGCTTCGACGAGGTCCCGGTGCACCGCGTGTGCCTCGACCCGTTCTTCATCTCGAAGTACGAAGTCACGCAGGCCCAGTACCAGCGCATGACGGGCGCGAACCCGAGCCGGGTTCGACCGGGGATCGACTACGGGATGTACGTCACGTCGCTGCGCCACCCGGTCGAGAACCTGGACTGGGCGATGGCCGACGCGTTTTCGCGCGACGTCGGCCTCGAACTTCCCACCGAGGCGCAGTGGGAGTACGCGGGGCGCGCAGGATCGACCGCGCGCTTCCCGTGCGGCTGGGACCCCGCGTGCCTGGCGCGCACCGAGAACATCCTCGACGCGTCCGCGCGCGTTCCGGCGCGTCCGGGCGGCTGGAGCTACGCCTCCTGGCACGACGGATTCGTGGATTCGTCGCCGGTGGGGTTCTTCGCGCCCAACGCCTTCGGTCTCCACGACGTGATGGGAAACGTCACCGAGTGGACGCGGGACTGGTACGGCTCGTATCAACTGCCGGTGGCACCGGGCGACGGGGAGCGGTTGGGGGGTGCCCAGGCTGAGCGCGTGGTTCGCGGGGGCGGGTTCTACTTCTGGCCGGACCGGGTCAACCTAGCACTACGGTTAAACTTACAGCCCCACATCAACGACCGCATCGGGGTGCGCCCGGCGCGCGCGGTCGACCCCGCGGATCGGGTTGCAGGCGCCTCGGCGCGTCCTTCCCGCTAGCCAAGAAATCGGTTGTGGCCGCGAGATTGTCCCTCGCGATCACGTTGATGGCTCTCGAGTGAAGTAATCACGTCGGTTAGTACGCGTACCGCAGCTCGTGGGTCCGGTTGACCGCCAGAGCGCGCGTGACCACCCGCCGGCGATAGTACTCCTCCCAACGATTCGTTAGCCCCGTTCTCTCGACGTACAACCTTCTCGCGAGTAGATCCCGGATCCTCCATGGTCGAGTCGTGAGTCCCAACCGCATAGCCGGGGTCACCCTCGCTCCCTTCTCGTGCCGTCGCTTGATATAGTTTCGCCACACTTGGAAGATCGTGAGCTTCTCGATCGAGGCCTGACGCCGCTTCGCCCACGCAATCGTCTCCCGCTTGTGGGCGGCTGTGCTGTGGCGGATCATGAGGTCGAGCAGATTGACCTCCCAGAGCGGATTGCGCTGATCCCGCCGCTCCTTCGAGGACGTGATCCGATGGGCGATGCTGCCACCAAGGCCTTCGATCGCCCGGGGATAAGCGCGATGGTCGTCGCTTCGGATTGATGCGACACGGCGCGAGACGAGAGGCGCCAGCAGGTCGCGCACCCCGGCCTCCACCGCCCGCGGATCTGGGCGCCCCAGGGAGGTCTCGAGATAAGCGCGACGAGCCTTCTGGTGCGCGGTCATGCGCCCCTTGCGGCGAAGCGGGCTGTCGGTGTGATAGAGGAAGTATCCCGACTCCACGTCCACCGCCACGTTGTGGTGGAACGGAAAGTACTGGCTCCACTCGAAGCTCTCGAAACCGTCGATCGCGATCTCACGCAACGAATCGATGCGACCCAGTTCGTTCGCCTGGACGAGCAGACAGTGCCGCCCGAGACGCGCGACTTGGTGAGCCACGGTGGCTGGACTGCACAGGAGGGCTCGGGCCATCTGTCGGTTGCCCATGCACCCGACGACCATCATGACGATGCGACCCATCAGCTCGGGGCGCTTTTGCCAGTAGGAGGTCGAGAAGGTCTGCGTACTAAAGTGACGATGACACCCCAAGCATGTAAACCGCTGGATACGATGCGGGGAGCGTTGACGCAGGAAGAA
>DASPGK010000180.1:0-6714 GCA_035620655.1 Candidatus Krumholzibacteriia bacterium | reverse complement strand
AAAGCAAGCGCGCGGAGTGGAAGGAGCTTCCCGCGCGGACTCCAAGCTAGCACCGACACGGCGCCGTGTCAATCCCCTATTCTACGTCTTTTCAATACTTTAAGCCGGTGTCAGGGACGCGGATAGGCGGCGGGCAAGAGGCCGGCGAGCGATCCTTCGGGGACCAGTGCACCCGCGAGCACTTGCGCGACCGCGGATGCAACCTGCGTCGATGCGCCGAGCGAGATCACGATCGGCGTTCCTTCCGGCACCCAGTCGTCGACGATCCAGCCCGTCAGCACGACCACGCTCGGGCGGTATTCGTCGGCGAGCGCGGTCAGTCCCAGCGCGAACTCTTCCGAGGGCGCTCCCCGCGACGAGAACACCATCACGACCTCTTCGTTCGCCAGTTCGCGCGCGGCGCCGGTACCGCCCGCGAAGCGCGCCGCGTCCACCACCGTCGCGCGCTCGCGCTGGAATACGGGGCGCAGACTGCCTTCGGCGTCGGTCTCGAACTCGGTGACGAGCGGCATGCGGTGCCAGCGCGGGAAGTGCCGGCACACCACATCGAGGAAACCGGCCATGTCCTGCTTCTTGAGGGTCTCGCTCGGCGACCATTCGACCGGCAGCACGACGCAGGTCGAGTCCGGTGCGAGTGCCTGGAAGCGCACCCAATCGCTCCCGGCCGTGATGCTGCGCTCCGCGACCGTGCGATACACGGTCGGAACCGACGGGTACGCGTTGAGCTCGATCACCTTTCCACCCGCGGGTCGCGCCGAGGCGCGGGGGTCGGCGGCCCGCTCGCGCAGCTTGGTCACGCGCGCGCTGGATGCATCCAGGATCGAGAGCACGTTGCGCAAGGGCTCGCTCTCGGCGGCCGCCTCGGCCAGCTTCTCGTCCACCCGTCCGCGGTCGACGATCTTCTCCAGCGTACGAACAATGGTCTCCATGACGTTCAGCGACATCACCGGCTCGCTACCGCGCTCGACTTGCACCTGCTCGGGGATGGGTTTGGTGTGCAGCAGCAAGTCCGAGCCGGCCAGCAGCGAGCGTTCGTTGCCGCCCGTCACCATGCCGGAGCGCTCGGAGGCGTACCAGCGCGCGCCCGCCATCTCGAGGGCGTCGGTGATGACGACGCCGTCGTAGTTCAATTCGGTTCTCAGCATGCCACGGATAATCCGAGCGTCGAAGCTCGCCGGTATCAATTCTTCGCGGCCCATGGGGTAGGCGACGTGCGACATCATCATGAGGTCGACGCCAACCCCGATGGAGCGCCGGAACGGAATCAGATCCGCGGCCGCGAGGTCTTCGGCGGACTTGCGCACCTCGGGGAGCGTTTCGTGCGAGTCCTCGGCGGTGGAACCGTGGCCCGGGAAGTGCTTCGCGCACGAGAGGACACCGGCCTCGCGAAAGCCCGCGATGGTCTGCTCGACGAAAGCGGCCACGCGCCCGGGGTCGGCGCCGAAGGTGCGAAGCCCGGTAATAGCACTGGGTGATTCCAAATAGCAGTCGGCGACCGGCGCCAGCACCACGTTGGCGCCCAGCTTGCGCATCGCCTTGCCGGTTTCGTACGCGACCTCAGCGGCGAGGTCCAGGTCCCCGGTGGCCGCGATCGCGAGCGGCGCCGGGGGCACCCCGATGATCTGCCGTAACTCGGCCACGAAGTCGCCCTCGTGGTCGGCCATGACGAGCGGGGTCAGCCCTTCGCGCGCGAGCTCTTCGCACACACCGCCGATGAGATCCCCCACTTGCGAGAGGCTCTCGATGTTGCGCCCGAACAGAATCACACCCGAAACGGAATGGAACTCGAGGTACTTGCGCTCGTGCGGCAACAGACGCGGTCCGGTCAGCGCGATGACCTTGTGCCGCTCCATCTTTCGAATCAGATGGAAGCGAACTTCCGGAGTGAGAACGTCGTGCTCTTTGTTCATTTGTAGCCGGGCCGCAACTCCGCGCCGGGATAGTAGTGCTGTAGGATCATCGAATACGAGTAGCCCTTGCGCGCCATGCCGAGGGCGCCGTTCTGGCACATGCCGACACCGTGGCCGTTCCCGCCGCCCGCGAAGCTCACGATGCCCACGCGCGCGCCGTTCATGGTTGTCTCGACGTCGAAGAGCGTGCTGGGGAGAATGCGCCCTTTCCCCACGTCCAGCATGACCACGCGGCGAATCTTGTCGTTTTCCACCACGAACGACCGCGTCGAAGTCACGATCTCCAACTCTTGCACGCGTCCCGAGGCGCTCCGCCGGCGCACGCGCACGTCGACCAGCTCGCCCACTTCCGACTCGTCCACACCCGCGACCATGGGGAGCGTTCGCCGCACCGTGTCTCCCAGCGCGCGCCCCGAGAACGAGTAGCGCCAGCGGAAGTTGCGGGCCGCGGCGCAGAAGCTCTCGCCGCCCTCTTCGCCGCGGTCGCGGCGTCCGTGCAAGTAGGGCGCCGACGGACGATCGGGCCAGATCTTCCGAATGTCGGAGGTGTGACCACCGCAGGTGGCGCTGTAATACGCGTCGCACAAGTCGCCGTCGTGCATCAGCACGAGTCCGCGCGTGTCGTAGACCGCGGAGCTGGTCATACGGCCGCGCTTCTCGTTGCCGCGATAGACCTGGTCCATCACTCCCGCCTCGACGTCGTACGGTTTGTCCCGATTGAGCTTCATGCGTGACATGGCGTAGGTGCGCGCGGCGATGGCCTGGGCCTGGACCGCGGCGTATGCATCCGGCCCGGGCTCGCCAATCTCGTGTGGGACGACCCCCTCGAGATAGGTCTCCAGCGGAACCAGGCTCACGAGGTCCACTCCCCCGTCCTCGCGCGGCAGTGCGCGAATGCTGCCAGGATACCATACCCCACCCACCGACAACGGCTTCTCGACCGGCTCGATGGTGACCTCGGTTTCGTTGGACGCGCTCTGACTGGTGGCGTCGTGGCGAACGGTCAAGGTGCGGCCGTCGCGGTACACCGAGACGGTGCCGCCGCGGTCGCTCTCGAACTTGAGCGCGCCGCCGGCGAGGACGCGGAAGCCCGCGGTGGTGGCGACGGTGGCCGAACCGCTGGTCGAGAACACGAGCACGCGAATGGTGGGTTCGACGCGCGTTTGCGCGGCGCTGGCGGGACCGCCCAGCGGGACCCACAACCCCGCGGTCGCGAGCGCGACCGATGCCATCTTCATGAGCGTCATTGCGAACCCCTTGCAATCGTCCCCAGAACCAACTCGCGCGAAGCGCCGGTTACCGCGCGCAGCACGTTGCGTCGCCCGAGCAATGCCTCGCGCGCGAGGAACGCGAAGTCGACCGCCTCCTTGGCTTCGGCGGGGATGCCCAGCTCGTCGACGGGCCGCACCGCAACCGGCGCCAGGGCCACTTCGAGGCTCGCGAGCATGGCGCGGTTGCGGGCACCCCCACCGGTGACGAATACCTCGTCCACACCTCCCTCGGGCAGAAACCGGCGCATGGCGTCGACGATCGACTCGACGGTGAGCGCGACCGCGGTGGCGAGCACGTCCTCGGGTGAGGCGTTCTCCGCGTCCGCCGCGGTCTTTAGCGCCCACGCGAAGGGCGGTCCGAATTCGCGATGGCCCGCCGACTTGGGCGGCGAGGCGCCGAAGTACGGGTGCCGCATCAACCGCTCGACCACGTCGCGCGAAACGGTCCCCGCGCCGGCTCGCACACCGTCTTCGTCGTACGCGCCGTGGCCCGGAAACAGCGCTCGAAACAGCGTGTCCGCCACCATATTCCCCGGCCCCGCGTCGAAGGCGATCACGCTTTCGCGCGAACCGCCCTTGCGCAAGTACGTCAAGTTCGAGATGCCGCCGATGTTCAGGATCACGCGGCTCGCCGTACTGCTCCTTCGCAGCATGTAGTCGCAATACGGAGCGAGCGGCGCGCCCTGCCCTCCGATGGCGACGTCGCCGCTGCGAAAGTCACCGACGGTGGTGACACCGGTGAGCGCGGCGATCATGGCCGGCGAACCGATCTGGAGCGTTCCCGCCACCGGCGAGCCGCTCCCCGGAGGTACGTGCGCGACGGTTTGTCCGTGCGAGCCCACGAAGTCGATCACGCGCGGCTCCTTGCCCGCGCGCCGGCACACGTCGAAGAAGCCGCCGGCGAAGGCCACCGCGACGCCGGTCGACAACAGCGCAACCTCTTCGGCCGTCACGGCCGCGCCCCCCGCCAGGTCGGCGAGCGATTCGCGCAGCGACCCCGGGTAGGGCAGCGAGACGAACTCGAGCAGCTCGACGCGCGGGTGCTCGGGACTCGCCGACATTGCGACCAGGGCCGCGTCGACGCCGTCCATCGACGTGCCCGACATGAGCCCCACGCACGTGAAGTGATCCTTTCCGACGAGCGATGGCCAGACGTGATTCGACATTTGGTCTATTTCGAGATGCCCGCGGTGAGGCCGCCGATGATGCGGCGCTGGAACACGAGAAACGCCGCCACCACCGGCAACGCCGAGATGACGGCCCCCGCCATCAAGTGACCCCAATCGATGCTGTGCGCGCCCTGCGACAACATCGCGAGACCGACTGGGAGCGTGCGCATGTTGGAACTGTGCGTCAGTATAAACGGAAACAAGAACGAGTTCCAGTTGGTGAGGCAGGTATGAATCGCCACCACCGCCAAGACCGGCTTGAGCATCGGAAACACGACGCGAAACAGGATCGTGAACTCGCCGGCCCCGTCGATGCGCGCGGCTTCTTCGCAGTCGGCCGGCAGCGTCGAGACGTACTGGCGAATGAGGAAAATGTTGAACGGGTCGACCAGGAACGGCAGCGTCAGCGCCCAGTAGGTGTCGATGAGCCCCATCTTCTGCATCAATATGTAGAGCGGCACCAAGATCACCTGCTTGGGCAGCATGATGGTCGAGAGCACGAGCAGGAACAGAAACTTGCCGCCCCGGATGCGGAAGCGCGCGAAGGCGTAGCCCGCCATCGTTCAACACACGATGTTGCCGACCAGCACGATGGCCGCGACCACGAAGCTATTGATGAAGTAGCGGTCGAAGGGTCCCGCCTGCCACACTTCTCCATAGTATCGAAGGCTCGGGCCGTCCGCGGTCTTGAGAGAGATGGCAATCATCCACGCCAGCGGATACGCCATCACCGCCACCAGGGCGACCAAGAGCACCATGCGCATGACTCGCATCACAGCGGGCGCGCTCCTTCCACCGCGGTCTCGGATCGAAAGCGCCGCATGGCCACGATCGAGAAGAGGCCCGAGAGCAGGAACACCGCGTACGCCACCACACTCGCGTAGCCGTAGTCGAGGCGCCGAAAGGCGGTGTCGTAGAGATACAACACCAGCGTGTTGGTGGATCCAAGCGGGCCGCCCTGCGTCATCACGAGCACTTCGACGAATACCTGGAACGAGCGAATGGTGTTGATCACCAGCACGAAGGCGATGGCCGGCTTCAAGAGCGGAAAGGTCACGTGGCGGAACGTCGCCCACGCACCCGCGCCCTCCAGTTCGGCCGCCTCGTAGAGCGCATCTGGAATCGACGTGCGCGCGGCGTCCAGCACGATGGCGTAATAGCCCACGGCCGCCCACACATCCATGACCATGATGGCCGGGAGCGCGGTACTCGGGTCGGTGAGCCACCCGTGCCCCGCGAGGCCGAAGCGCGCGAGCGCTTCGTTCAAGGCCCCGCCCGGCGCGTAGAACAACTTGAACAGGAGCGAGATCACCACCACCGAGAGAATCGAAGGCAGGAACAGCGCGGCCTTGAATGCGCCCTTCAGTGGAATCGATCCGCGCATGAGTCCCGCGAGCGCCAGCGCGGCCGCGGTCGTCAAGGGTACCGTCCCCACCACGAACAGCACCGTGTTGCGCAGCGCGCCGTGAAAGGCCGCGTCGCCGAAGAGCCGTGCGAAGTTCTCCGTCCCCACGAAGCGCGTGCCCGCCACGTTGAGCGGGTTGTAGTCGAGAAACGCGAGCGCGAACGAGAACACGAACGGGAACACGAAGAAGGCGGCGTACACGACCGCCCACGGCAGGAGGAACCACGCGACGGGCGGGAGGACGAATCGACGCGTCGCCACACCCACCTACTTCTTCGGGAAGCGCGCGGCGATCTGCTGCACTTCTTTGGCGGCGTCGTCGAGGCACCAGCGCGGGGCACGGCGGCCGTACAACGATTCTTCGACCGCGCGATCGATGGCTTCTTCCATCTCGATCCACCCCGGGTGGGCGGGCGTGGTACGGCTGGTGAGCGACTGCTCGACGAACACGCGCACGCGCGGGTCGCTGGTGAACGTGGGATCGTTCATGGCGGCGCGCGCGGCGGGAAACACGCTGCCCGCGGCCAGCGAGAGCGTCTTCGCCTGCGGATAAGCCTGCAAGAAGCGCGCGAGCGCCACGGCCGCGTCCTTGCGCGGCGAAGCCTTGAACACCACCAGCATTTCCGCGCCCGCGAAGCTCGCGTGCGAGCCGTGATCGGCGGCGGGCTTGGGTACCAGCGCCACCGAATAGTCGAGGTCGGGGGCCTCGAGCTTGTAGTTCTTGAGATTCCAAGCGCCCGAGACCTGCATTCCCAGTCGCCCGGTCTTGAAATACTGGTCGAGGACTTCCTGCTTCTCCTGCAAGGAGAACGGCGCAAGCGTGAGATAGAACTCGAGCGCCTCCAGGACCGCGGGGCTGTTGAGAACCACGGTGCCGGTTTCGTCGAAGACGTCGCCGCCGTTGCCCCACGCGAAGGCCATGAACTTCTTGTAGAGGACGTACCGCTCGCCGATGTTCT
>DASPGK010000179.1:0-7762 GCA_035620655.1 Candidatus Krumholzibacteriia bacterium | reverse complement strand
GATTCGGCGTCGTTCCGGTCTTGGTGCGCGTTCGCGAGGTAGGTGTGCACGAAGGCCAGCTCGTTCCCCGTCCAGTCGGGCGGGTTGGGTGACTTGGCCAGCTCGTACAGTAGTCCCAGGGCTTGGCGCGAATAGTGAATCGACGAATCGGGCCGGCCCATCCGCAAGAACGCCTGGCCGACCAGCGAGTAGCCTTCGCTCAAGAGAAACGTGCCGCGCACGTTCATGCTGTCCGCGCTGGCCAGGCGGCGACGCGCTTCGAGGCCCAGGCGCTGCTCTTCGAGACCGCCCGCGAGGTCGCCTTTTCGCCACCGCGCATAGCCGAGGTTGCGGCGCGTGTAGGCGACATCCATGCTGGCCTTCCAGCTGAACGGGTGCGCGCGGTAGTAGTTCTCGCAGAACTCGACGGCGCGTCGCGCGAGGCGCTCGGCTTCGTCGACGTCGCGCGTGAGGTACGCGAGGCGATCGTAGGTGTCGGCCAGGAGCCGCTGGTACTCGAGGTTGCCGGGCTCTTCCGCGAGCAGCGCCTCGCGGCGCGCGCGCGCGCGTTCGATGTAGAACACCATCGAGTCGGTGCGACCGAGGAACCACGCGCGCTCGGAGGCGACGTCGTCGGAGAGGGATAGGATCATCTTGCGGTCGCGCCGCTGCTGCGCGGTGGGAATGACTTCGGGGTGCCATGCGACCCCGGGGATACCGACCTCGTCCAGGTATCCGAAGAGAGCCAGCATTCCCCAGGCCGCGTAGCTCTTCAAGTATTCGTTGGCGAGACCGAAATCGGCCGGGTTTGCGCGGTGCAGCTCCTCGCGAATATCGAGCGCTTTCTTACGCGCGACCACGGCCGCCGCGGATTGCCCCAGGCTCGCGGAGTAGTTGTCCCCCAGTAACTGACCCAGGCCTTCGTAGGCGGACGCGAGCTGGCGCCGGACCGACGGATCGTCGCCTCCTCGCTTCGTCAAATCGTCGAGGGTTTGCGTGGCGAGTTCCGCGAGCGTTTGCTTCGCCGCCATCGCTCCCGGGTAGTCGCTCAACTCGTAGAAGTGGGAGACGAGTCGCGCCGCGATCGCTTCCAACTCTCTCGTTCGCTGCCGCGCCTCGCGCGCTTGCCAAATGGTCGCGGTCAATCCCGCCACCAGCACCACGAACACGGCCGTCGCGCCGGCCATGAGGTAGCGGTGTCGGCGCGCGTACTTGCGCACGCGATAGCCCACCGTGGGCGGGCGAGCCACCACGGGTTCACGATCGAGGAAGCGTTGGATGTCGGCGGCCAGCTCGGAGGCCGAGCCGTAGCGGCGCGCGCGGTCCTTCTCGAGCGCGCGCATGACGATCCAGTCGACGTCGTTGCGCAGGAGACTGAGCAGGTGCTTGGCGTCGGTCCGGCGCTCCGCGGCCACCGCGGCGGCCTTCTCGCCCAGCGAGGTCAGCCGAGCGCTGGGGCGCGGAGGGTCGGTATCGATGATCGTCCTTCGAATCGACTCGACCGTCTGGCGTTCGCCGAACTCGAGCGGCGGTCTCCCCGTCAGCAGCTGGTACAAGAGCGCGCCCAGCGAGTACACGTCGGTGCGCGTGTCGGGCGGCTCCATCGGGTCGGCTTGCTCGGGACTCATGTAGGCCGGCGTTCCCAGCATGACGTCCCTTCGCGTGTGCATCGTCTCGGCCGCGAGCGACTGGTCGGTCGCGCGCGCAATGCCGAAATCGATCACCTTGGGAGCGGGCTTGCCCTCGTACTCGGTGACCAGCACGTTGGTCGGCTTGATGTCGCGATGAATGATGCCGCGCTGGTGCGCGTGGTGGATCGCGTTGCACACGTCGGCGAACAGGCGCAGGCGCGATGTGACATCGAGCCGGCGCTGGTCGCAGTATTCCGTGATCGGCACGCCGTCCACGTACTCCATGGCGAAGTACGGGCGCCCGCGCTCGGTGGCACCCGCGTCGTAGATACGCGCGATGGCGGGGTGGTCCATCATCGCGAGCGCCTGGCGTTCCGCTTCGAAGCGGGCCAGGAGTTCCTTGGTGTCCATGCCGACGCGGACGATCTTGAGGGCCACCTTGCGGCGCACCGGCGAGGACTGCTCGGCCAGGTAGACGATGCCCATGCCGCCTTCGCCGATGGTTCGCGCGATGCGGAAACGTTGGACGACGTCGCCCGGTTTGATCTCGTCGTCGACCGCGGGGGCGTGGTTCGCGTTCCAACCGATGAAGCGCGACTCCGGTTCGTCGACGTGGTGGTCGAGCAGCGAGCGGACTTCGTGCAGCAACTCGGTGTCGCCCGCGCACTCGCGGGCCAGGAACGCGTCGCGCTCCGCGGGCGGAAGTTCCTTGGCGTGATCGAAGAGATCGGAGACGCGAGCGCTTCGTTCCGCGTCCATGAGGGTTTCGCGCTACGCGACCAGCCGGCGGCGCAGCCAGGCCTTCGCGAATTGGGTATCGTTCTTGATGGTCTTCTCGCAGACTTGGAGTAGGTCGGCGGTCTCTTCGACCGAGAAGCCGACGAAGTAGCGCAGATCGATGACGCGTACGTGGCGCGGGTACTCCTTGGACAGTGCTTCGATGGCTTCTTTGAGTGCTTGGGTATCCATGCTCTCCTCCGGTGCCGCGAGCCACGAGTGATCGAGCGTCACGTGGGCCGCGCCTCCGCCGCGCTTGATCGCATCCCGCTCACGCGCGTGATCGAAGAGGATGTTGCGCATGGTGGTCGCGGCCAGGCACAGGAAATGTTTGCGATCGCTGATCTCGGTCGATCCACCGCCGACCAGGCGCAGGTAGGCCTCGCTGACGAGCGCGGTGGTTTGCAGGGTGTGGCCGGGCCTCTCGCGCGACATCAAGCGCGACGCGATACGGCGGAGTTCCGCATAGAGGAGCTCGAGGAGATGCGACGTAGCCGCGGCCTCCCCGGCGTTGTGGGCCCGGATGAGATCGTCGATAGACATATGGTTCGGGGTCGTGGAGTGAACTCTAGCCCAATCAGGCTACCACGAAGTCGAACGGGAGTCAAAGCGACGGCCCCGCCATACGGCCGCCTCCGCCTTCCCACGATGAAACGACGCCGGGTATCTACTTCCGGTCACCAGGCGTACCAGTGTGGACGGGATGTCCAAGTCGGCAGCTATGTGTCCGTAACCGATTTTGATATTTTGGGTTCCGTTCGCGACAGACAAGCGAATCCTGTTTGGCGAAGGTTCCAGTCTTGCCCAGGGGGTGTCGCGTCGATGGAAAGGCTGTCACGTCTGGGGTGTACTACTGCGCGCTTCGTAGGGGGGGAGCCTTGGAAACTGTGAAACTGGTCGTCCTTAAGTAGCGTCTAGACGTTTACCTCCGACTTGACTTGCCCGTTTGCCTCTCGGCGGGTCGTCGACTAGAATCCACTCCACGTGGCGCGTGGCCCCCGCGCTTATTTCAGCAGCACCATCTTCCTCGTCAGTCTTTCGCCACCAACTTCTAGCCTGTAGAAATAGACGCCGGATCCCACGAGCTCGCCACGGTGATTTGTCCCATCCCATGTAACTGCGTGTGGCCCCTTGCCTATCATGCCTCTCAAGAGCGAACGAACATGCCTGCCCGACACATCAAAAACGTCCAGCTGTGTGCTGGCGCTGCGTGGAATCTCGAATTGTATGGTCGTGGTCGGGTTGAACGGGTTCGGGACATTTTGGTAGAGCGTGCATGTTCTGGTCGAGATTACGCCGGGTACATGCGTCGGAATGGGTTGTGTCACGTGCAGCACGCGATTCGCGTAGTCCTGTGCGACGTAGAGGTCGCCCGCGGAATCAAATGCGACAACGCCTGGCGAGCCCGGGCCAGTCAAGATCGGTCTCTCGCGTTTCGTGTCCGGATCGACGGCCACCAGTTCGAGCGAATCCGCCCGTGAGACAATGACGCCCTCGAAAGCCGTCGCGAAGGGCCCTATGCCAACGACTTCCCCCACAGCGAATGCAGGGTCGACCACCGCTCCCGATGTGTCATAGAGTTTCACAACTCCCGCCGCGGACACGTAGACGTCAGTCCCATCGATTGCGATCGCAGGTTCGATCGGACCGGCCAGTGGAAACGCGGGCAGAAACTGCGCCCAAGTAGCGCCGTTCCAGCGGCAAATCGTTCTCGACGTCGCATTGGCGACGTATAGGTTGCCCAGCGCATCTTCGGCGAACATCCGCACATTGTGGACGCATCCGCCGGACGCCAGCAGAGATGACCCGCCGCAGTTGGTTACGCCTCTAATCTGACCGGTCGTTGTCGGGCTGATCAATCCTCCCACCAGAAGCGTCCCGGAAAGGGAAAGTAGGCCGTTTCGATCGATATAGACCGCATCTGGATCGTCGATCGTCGCACAGGTGCTGACTGTCGAATCTTCGGCATCTACGACCCAAACAGGGGCCGGCCCATTCGGCGGCCCAGGATTGTTGAAATTGCCGACGAACATGTTGTCGAAGGCATCAAACGAGATCGTTCCTGGAGGCGAGACGAACGTTGCGTAAACAAATACGTCGCCCCCGGTTACAACCGTCGGAAGTTGCGCTTTGGCACCTGAGGAAGCAAGAAGGACGATGACGGTTGCGGGCAGCAAGCGTATTCTACTCACGTAGACCTCTGACGGAGCCTTGGGTTGGTTTCGGTTCCTCGCGTGTCATGGACGAAGGGACATCGCAATGTCCCCAATCATACTGCTACTTTACTGAAGAGGTAGCGTCAAATTCTGCCCGAAGGGGCACGTTACTAGTTGAACGAAAGCCTACCCCGCGGCCCCTCTCTCCTCCCCGGCCACCCCGAAGCTCCGAAACAGCTCGTTCTTGAGCGTGGTCAGGTCGATCTTACGGTAGAGTTTTCCGTCCTCCGCGTAGGCGATCGACCCCGATTCTTCGGATATCACGACCACCAAGGCGTCCGTCTCTTCGGAGAGCCCCAGCGCCGCGCGGTGCCGCATGCCCATCGACTGCGCGGCTCGCTGGTCCTGCGAGAGCGGCAGCGTGCACCCGGCCGCCACCACGCGGTCGTTCTGGATCACGATGGCGCCGTCGTGCAAGGGGCTGGGGCGGGTGAAGATCGATTCGATCAGCTCGGCCGACACGCGCGCGTCGACGGTGGTGCCGGTCTCGACGTAGTTCTTCAAGCCCATGTCTTTTTCGAGCACGATCAATGCGCCCGTCTTCTTCTCGGCCATCTCCTGCACCGCCTTGACCACCTCGGGGATGACGTGGCTCTGGCGCATGGTCACGAAGCGCGAGAGCAATCGGTTTTGCCCCAGCATGGAGAGAGCGCGCCGTAACTCGGGCTGGAAGATGATCACGAACGCGATCACCCACGCCGTGCGCAAGCTCGAGATGAGCCAATTGACGGCGATCAGGTTCATCCATTGTGCGATCACGGACAATAGAAACAGAACGATGAGGCCGAAGAACATGTGCACGGCGCGGGTGCCGCGCATGAGGGCGAAGAGGTGGTAGAGCAAAAACGACACGATCGCGATGTCGATCACGTCGACGACGAGCTCGATCGGAATGTGCGGCATGTCAGTCGGAGTGAACCGCGTCGAGGACGCGCAGCAGCTGAACGGTCTCGCGCACGTCGTGCACGCGAATCATCTCCACTCCGGCGTGGTAGCAATGCGCGGCGACGGCCAGGCTGCCCGCGACGCGGTCGCCCGCCGCGGGAGCGCCGGCGTCCCCGGCCAGCAGTGTCCCGATGAATGCCTTGCGCGAAGCGCCCACCATCACGGGGTAGCCCAGCTTGCGCAGCGTCTCGAGGCCCTTGAGCAGCGCGATATTGTCCTCGAAGCGCTTGCCGAAGCCGATCCCGGGGTCGATGACGATGCGCTCGCGCGCGACACCGGCCTCGATCAGGGCGCGCGCGCGCTCGTCCAAGTAGCGCCCGACCTCGCGCAGTACGTCGTCGTAGCGCGGCTCGGCCTGCATGGTCTTGGGCTCACCCAGCATGTGCATCAACACGACGGGCACGTCCTCGCGCCAGCGCAGCACGTCGATCATGGCGGGGTCGCGGCCGGCAGTGACGTCGTTGACCATGGTGGCGCCCGCGCGCAGCGCGGCGTCGGCCACCTTGGGCTTGCGGGTGTCGATCGAAACGGGCGCGGGCAGCGGACCGTGGTCGAAGCCCCCGCGCGCCAACGCGTCGATCACCGGCACCACGCGATCGATTTCGAGCGAGGCGGGCACCGGCTCGGAGCCGGGTCGCGTCGACTCGCCGCCCACGTCGACGAGGGCGGCTCCGGCTTCCACCATGGCGTGCGCGTGGGCCACCGCCGTGCGCACATCGACGAAGCGCCCGCCGTCCGAGAAGGAATCGGGCGTGACGTTGAGGATGCCCATGACGATGGGAGTTCGACCAAACGACAGCGTTCGATCCTTGAACCGAATCGATTGACGGCCGGGTCGGGTTGGGAGCATGGAAAAAAGGCGCCGCTGACGCGGCGCCGGCTACGTCGTCGGCCCGGGTTCGGCGATGGGCGGAATCCCGGGGATCTTCTTGCGCTCGGGCTCGACCGCGCGTTCGGTGGCCGCCTCTTCCGCAGGCTTCACGGACAAACGCGGCGGCATCGGTTCCAACGTACCACCTTCCAGGATGACCTTGATCTCGGCCGCGTCGAGCGTCTCGCGCTCGAGCAACGCGTTGGCCATGCGATGCAGGATGTCGATGCGATCTTCGAGGATCTTCTTCGCGCGGTCGTACGACTCGTCGATGATGCGCTTGATCTCGTCGTCGATCTCCTGCGCGGTCTTCTCGCTGTACTCGGGCGTCTGCGTGATGTCGCGGCCGAGGAACACCTGCTCGTCGCGCTCGCCGAACGCGATGGGTCCGATCTTCGGACTCATGCCCCACTGCATGACCATCTTGCGCACCAGCTTCGACACCATCTGGATGTCGGACTGCGCGCCGCTGCCCATGCGGTTCAGCACCATCTCCTCGGCCACGCGGCCGCCGAGGGCTTGCGTAATGGTGTCCTCACACCACGCCTTCGAGTACTCGGAGCGATCGTCTTCGGGGAGGAAGAAGGTCAGCCCACCCGCGTTTCCGCGCGGGATGATCGTCACCTTGTGCACCGGGTCGGAATACTCGAGCGCCGATCCCACCACCGCGTGGCCGGCTTCGTGGTACGCGGTCAGGCGCCGGGTCTCTTCCCGCACCACGCGACTCTTTCGCTCGGGGCCCAGGTAGATCTTGTCCTTGGCCTCCTCGAGGTCGTCCATCATCACCTTGTTGGCGTTGCGGCGCGCCGCGAGGAGAGACGCCTCGTTGACCAGGTTCGCGAGGTCGGCGCCGCTCATGCCGGGTGTCGCGCGCGCGAGGACGGCCAGATCGACGTCCTCCGCGAGCGGGGTCTTGCGCGAATGTACCTTGAGAACACCTTCGCGGCCGCGCACGTCGGGCAGGTCGACCACGATGCGGCGGTCGAAACGGCCCGGGCGCATGAGCGCCGGGTCGAGCACGTCGGGACGGTTGGTGGCAGCCACCAGAATCACGCCGTCGTTCGATTCGAAGCCGTCCATCTCGACCAACAACTGATTGAGCGTCTGCTCGCGCTCGTCGTGGCCGCCGCCCAGTCCGGCGCCGCGGTGGCGCCCGACTGCGTCGATCTCGTCGATGAAGAGGATGCAGGGCGCGTGCTTCTTGCCGGTCTCGAAGAGGTCGCGCACGCGCGAGGCACCCACGCCCACGAACATCTCCACGAAGTCCGAGCCGCTCATCGAGAAGAAGGGCACGTTCGCTTCGCCCGCGACCGCGCGCGCGAGGAGCGTCTTGCCGGTACCCG
>DASPGK010000178.1:0-2026 GCA_035620655.1 Candidatus Krumholzibacteriia bacterium | reverse complement strand
ATTCGCTCGACGTGCTTCCCGTGGTCGACAAGCTGATAGTCCAGGTCGCGGGCGACTACGAGGCGGAAGTCGAGCGCGGACCGCTCGCGTGGTCGAATGAACTCGTCAACCACGTGATCGAGCTCAAGACCAACGGGCCCGCGCCCGCGCTCTTTCGCCTCGACGAGGTCTTCGCGGCCCACGTCGACGAGATCGCGGCGCTGCTGAAGCCCATGGGCGGCCGCCTCATGCCGACGGCCGCGCACCCGTGGATGGACCCCACGCGCGACACCGTGCTGTGGCCGCACGAAATGGGAGAGGTCTACCGCGCCTTTGACCGCATCTTCGGGTGCAAGGGACACGGTTGGTCGAACCTCCAGTGCGTGCACTTGAACCTCCCCTTCCAAGGCGACGACGAGTTTGCGCGCCTGCACGCGGCCATCCGCCTGGTCCTACCGCTGGTCCCCGCGCTCGCCGCCAGCTCGCCCATTCTGGACGCGCGCCTCACCGGCTTGATGGACAGCCGCATGCACTACTACCGCGAGAACCAGAAGCGCATTCCGTCGATCGCGGGCAGCGTGATTCCGGAGCCCGTCTACTCGAAGCGCGAGTACGAGGAGCGCATTTTGGCGCCCATGTACGTCGATATCGCGCCGCACGACCAGGAGGGCATCCTGCAGGAGGAATGGCTCAACGCACGCGGGGCCATCGCGCGCTTCGACCGGGACGCGATCGAGATTCGGATCATCGACATCCAAGAATGTCCCACCGCCGACCTGGCCGTCTCGCACGCGATCGCCTGCGTGCTGAGGGCGCTCGTCAAGGAGCGCTGGCAAGCGCTCGAACGCCAGAAACGCTTCGCCACCGAGGCGCTTGACGCGATCCTCTTGGCGACGACGCGCGACGCGGAAGCGACCGTGCTCGAGGACCGCGAGTTCCTGGACGCCTTCGGCGTGCGCGCGAAGCGGGCGAGCGCGGGAGAGGTCTGGGAGCACCTGGTCGAGACGTGTGTGGCCGGCGACGCCGAGTTCACCGCCGGCTGGGCGTCCGTCATGGGCACGATCCTGGGCGAGGGGACGCTCGCGCGACGCATCGTGCGCGCGGTGGCGGGCGATAACCCGAGCGTCGCGGCGCGACTATCGCTCCCGCGCGAGCGGCTGTACGATGTGTACGCCGAGTTGTGCGACTGCCTGAAGGAGAACCGGACGTTCCATGCCGAGGCGTAAGACGGGAATCGTCGTATCGTGCGAGCACGCGGGCAATCGCGTGCCGACCGCGTACCGGTCGCTGTTCCGGGGCCACGCCGGTGCGCTGAAATCGCACCGCGGGTGGGACCCGGGAGCACTCGACCTCGCACGCGCCGTCGCGTTCGCGTGCCACGCTCCGTTGCTCGCCAACACGACCACGCGCCTTTTGGTCGAGTGCAACCGCTCGATCGGATCGGCGGAGCTCTTCTCCGAGTTCACGCGCGACCTCGACACCTCGGAGCACATGCGCCTGCTCGTGACCCACTACCTTCCCCATCGGCGCGCGGTCGACATCGCGGTGCGGCGAGCGCTTCGGCGGCACGAACGCGTCGTGCATATCGGCGTGCACACCTTCACGCCCGTGCTGGGCGGGAAGCGTCGCAGCGCGGACCTCGGCCTGCTCTACGACCCGAGCCGGCGCTTCGAGGTCGAGGTCGCCGGCGCGCTCGCGACGAGCCTGCGCGCCTTCGGGCCGACCCTCCGGGTCAGGCGCAACTACCCCTATCGAGGGTGGACCGACGGCCTCACGACCACGCTTCGTCGCCGATTCTCCGCACAGGGCTACGCCGGGATCGAGATCGAGGTCAACCACGCCCTCATGAGGAAACCGGTTGTGTGGAAACAGGTTAAACGCGCGCTGGCGGACGCGGCGCGGGCCGGCATCCAACTTTCTCAAGATTTCTGACGGCTTCGTGTGATTGTCGGCGCCGTCGTGGGTCGAAATGGGCAGACGGTCGCTTGCGCGCCATATCCCCGAGCCAGCGCACGACCGTAGAAACGGAAGCGGGTCACGTCCTTCG